>CARBKU010000329.1:0-1709 GCA_948946035.1 uncultured Clostridia bacterium | reverse complement strand
AATAAATATGAATATTAAAATTTCAACACAGAAATATAAGAAAAAATATTGTTATAGTATTTAATTGGTTCTATTGATGAATAGGACTTTTTTATTTTAAATTTTAGCAAAGGAGGTACAGAACTATGGCTGATATGAAAGAAACTTATACTTTAATGTTTACAGACTACCCAGACATTGTAAATCTTACACAAATGAGAAAAATGTTAGGTGGTATTAGTAATACTCTCGCATATCGTATGTTAAGAGAAAAGAAAATTAAAAGTAAAAAAGTTGGCAGAGAATATAAAATTCCTAAAGTTAATGTTATCAAATATGTGATGACAGAACAGTAGGAATTTTTTTATTATCATGGTATAATACACAAAATATCAATGATAAGTTAAATACAAACTGTTACAACGGAAAGGAGAAAAATGATAACAGGTAGCTTACAAAAAAAGAAAGGTCTTTATTATGCAGTTTTGAATTTATATGATGACTATGGAAGAAGAAAACCGAAATGGATTCCTACAGGTTATACTATAAAAGGAAACAAGAAAAAGGCTGAAGAAAAATTAGAACAATTTAAAATTGAGTATGAGCAAAAGTCAAAAATACAATTAAGAGATCCAAACATATATGATAAATATAAAAATATTTTATTTTGTGATTATATGTTGGAATGGCTAGAAAAACAAAAAGGAAAAGTTGAACAAACAACTTATATAGGTTATGAACAAGTAATTAAGGGTAGATTATACAAATACTTTAAATCAAAGAAAATAAAATTAGTTGATTTGAAGCCTAAACACATTCAAGACTTTTTTGACTTACTATTTGCAGAGGGTCTATCTGGAAATACAGTAAAACATTATAGAGCAAATATTAGTAAAGCTTTAAAAAGTGCAGTTATCACAGAAATAATTGATAGTAACCCAGCTACTAAATTAGAATCAATTAAAACTAAAGAATATACAGCAGATTATTATACACAAGATGAGTTACTAAAACTAATGGAAATTATTAAAACTACACCTATTGAATTACCAGTAGTTATTGCTGGTGTATATGGATTAAGGCGTGAAGAAGTTATTGGTATTAAATGGAATGCTATTGATTTCAAAGCTAAAACATTAACAATTAGACATACTGTAGGTCGTGGAAAAATTGACGGTGTTACACAATTTATTTTCAAAGACAGAGCAAAAAGTGATTCTGGTTATAGAACTTTACCGTTATTTGATTTTATTGCTGATTTACTAAATTCTTATAAAAATAAGTATGATGAATATAAAAAGTTTTATGGTAATACTTATTGCAATGATTACAAAGACTATATTTGCTTAATGGAAAATGGAGAATTAATGAAACCTGGATATGTAACACAAACTTTTAGTAAAGTATTAGATAGTAATAATCTACGACATATTAGATTACACGATTTAAGACATAGTTGTGGTACTTTATTAATTCAAAATGGTGTTCCAGTTAAAGACATACAAATATGGTTAGGTCATTCTAATTTTCAAACTACATTAAGATATGCACATGCTGATATAGAGAACAAAAGAATTTCTGCAAGTGTTATTAGTGATAAACTTGCATTAGATATAAAAAAAGAACAAATTACCGAACTCGAACTTTAGGTAATCTGTTTTAAAAAATACATTTCTAACTATTTATAAAAATTCTAATTTTGGAAAAGTGTTAGAACTTTTGTTAGAACT
>CARBKU010000328.1 GCA_948946035.1 uncultured Clostridia bacterium | reverse complement strand
AAGTGTAAAAAAATCATATATTATAACCTACTCTTGTAAAAAGTCGAAACTTAAACGAAGTACTAATATTTTCTAACTCCTATATCCTTTTATTCTAAAGTTTTATTATTTTTTATATTCACATTTATAAAAATAGTAGATAATATTGATAATATGAAAATAACTATAAATATCTTTCCTCCTACAAAAATACTTACAATTGAAAGTATTGCAAATACAATAACTTATGTAAAACATAAACACATTTGCCCTACTGATGATAATAAGTCATAATCTTCTTTAGAGTCATGAAATGAAAAAGAGTGAAATTTGGAATTATAAAAATCTCTACATATCAAGTAGAGATTTTTATTTGTTATATTATTTAATTACTTCATCAAAAACACCTTCTGGTTCTGGTAATTCCTTAATTTTTTTTCTAAAGAAAAATTTTCCTACTCTACTATTTCTAATAGTTTCTGCAAATTCCAAAGTTCTTTTTAACATTGCTTGTAATTTTTCATTTTTTTCTTTTAAATCAGCATTTTCTCCGTTTTTATTATTAATTAATTTTTCATAAGCTTCACGTATTAAAACATAAAAATCTCTTTTAGGAGGTTCCTCTTTTTTACTTTCTAAATCTTTCAAGCACAAAAATCTAAAACCTTTAGCCATATCATGCCCATCAATAATATCGTATCCAGTATAGTATAAATTTTCAAAACTCCACTTATTTTTTGGAGATACAGTGCCTATCATATATTTATATCCTTTTTCTAATGCAATTTTTTCTAGTTCTTCAGACATTTGTCTTTGTAAACCATTTCCCCAATATTTAGATTTTAAAATAACTCCTCCATTAATTGCTGTTTTATCAAAAGGAATACTTTTAGCTCCATAATCATCAAATTCTTCTTTATCATTTACTATTAATTGTGATGAACCAACTAAATCTCCATTGTAATAATAATTTTTTATTACTCCATCATTATTTAATATTTCTTTTATTTTATCTTCACTGTATATTCCCCAAATTTGTTGTATTTTATCTTTTTTCTCAATCTCATCTATTACAAAATATTGTAAATCAACCAATTTTTGTATTTCTTCTTCGTCATTCATAGTTAAAATTTTTTCATCTAATTGTACATCTCCTATATTTTCTATTGTTCCATCAGAATTATGGATTTTATGAATACCCATAAATTACATCTCCATTTCATTTGTATATTTTAGTTCTATTAAAAATGTTTTTGTAAATGTAATTTAACATAAAATTAAAATTATTTCAATAACTATATCACTATTTTCTGTAACTTTGGTATTAAATGGTTACTATTTCCAGCTTATTTATATGTAATAAACTTGACATACTATCACCTTTAGTTTTTTTACTGAATATACTATTCATGATACGCAATTACATTTATTAAAATAATTATACATTTTTATTCTACACCTTTTACATAGCTAGTACTATCATTTCCACTTGTAAAAATGTATATTGCTTATGTTTTAGGAATAGATGTTAATGATTTACTAAAAGATATAAAAAAGAAATTCTAAAAATTGAGTCAAAAGTGAATTAAAAAAATCGTTTGACATATAATAAATTTGATGCTATAATAATTATGGCTTAAGCAAATCGTAGGATGTCATGATTTGCACCGAGATATGTACCCGCATATCTCTTTTTTAATTTTATATATAAGAAAAGAGCGGTACCCAGCCGCCCTCAAAGATTATTCTTTGTTTTGTTCTTGACTTTCATTGTTATTATTACTTAAAAGCAATAATACAATTAATCGCCAAATTAACTCATAGGATGTCATTCTAGCTCGCACCTCCCTTCTCAGGGATTATCCTTATGTAAGGACATTTTTTATTATACTTTAAATTCTATTGATTTACAACAAATTTTAACATATTTTCACATAAATATTTTATTTATTTTCAATCATCCAATTATACAAATTATCTTCATCTAATTTGCCTTTTTTGAACAATTTAATTTTTATGAAAAGATAAGACATTCTTGTGCTAGTTTATTATT
>CARBKU010000327.1 GCA_948946035.1 uncultured Clostridia bacterium | reverse complement strand
ATACATGTTTTCTATCAACAATAATCTTTTTATCACACATTTTTATTAATTCATTTATACTTACAAATTTGATTGCTTGAACTTCAGATTCTTGCATTTCCATATTTTTTATATCACAGTTATCTTTTCTTAAAATAAAAAAATCATAAAATTGTTTTTCAATAAAATCATTTGAAAACTTTTGCTCAGTTCTATAAGAAAACATGTATCGGAAAGATTTTATATCCACATTGAATCCCAAACTAATGCTAACTTCTTCATTAATTTCTCTTGCTGCTGCCGATAATGCATCTTGCCCTGTTGTAATATGTCCAGCTACTGAAATATCCCACATTCCAGCATTTTTTTCTTTATTTTTTGCCCTTTGCTGTAATAAAATTTCATTTTTTTTATTAATAATTGCAACTACAATTGATCTATGCCATAAACCTTTTTTATGAATTTCATCTCTTGATAAAATTTCTCCTGTTTTTATTCCATTTTCATCTAAAACATCAATTAATTCATTACTCATATTTTCCCCCCCTAATGTTATCTTTACAATTATCTTTTATTGTAAACTTTGAAATATATTTATTTGCTTTATTCATATACAATTTTACATTTTTCATAGACATATCTTTCCCTGTTTCATAATATCTCATAATGTTATCTATTTGGACTTTTAGGTCTGACATATCTTCATTATTTACTATAACATGATTAAATTCTAACCACTGATTATAATATAATTCGTCAGCTTGATCATATTCTTCTAAACGTTTCCTTACATAATTGCTATCTAAATTATTCTTTTGTTGTATAGCATATTCTTTTTTTGACAAACCGTGTATATATATAGTTACCAAGTCATTTGGAAACTCTTTTTTTAATTTTTCTAATGCTTCTCTATTACTTACTACAAGACTAGACGAAATTCCATCTCTTAATCTTTCATGCAATTCTTGTGTATTTATTCCATAAATACTTCCATAATTTTCGTATTTCAAATCGCATGAATCCATATCATATCTTGCATCTTTTGGGCAAATCATTTCCTCCCCATCATCTTCTTTTCTTTCTCTAGTAGTATGTTTTGGCATAATAATAGAATGTAATATACTTTGTACTCTTATTGTTTCTAATGCTGCATCTTTTCCTGAACCAGGATTTCCTATAAATACATATATTTTTGCTTTTCCTTGTTCTGTAATTCCTTGTTGTTCTGATTTTTTAGAAACTTTATTTTCTAAATCTCCTAGCATTTGTGAAAGTTTGTTAATTCCATTTTCTGTATTTAATATAGTGTAATCATATAATGAAATGTTGTTTGTATATCTATCAAAATCTTTAATAGCTTTTTGATATCTTTTTTCTGCACTTTCTGGAGTATCTCCTCGTTGTCTTGCAATTTCCATAAATATCTCTTTATTTTTTGGATTAGCTCTATGCACATAGCAGGAAATAGAATTTCCATTATATATATTTTTTAAATCTCTTACAAGACCTGTATCATTTACGATAACTACTGCATTTCTTCCATTTTCTATATAATTATTAATCTCATCTATTGAAAAACCATAATAATTATCATAATTTACATATGATAATGGTAAACGTAAATTTAAAAATTCTTGTTTTCTTGCTTTACTAAGTTCCTCTTGTTCTTTTGGACTTTTTTCACCATCATTATATTTGCCTCTAACTGGTTTTATGCCTATATTCTTCCCATCATTAACTTCCAATATTTCATTTTCTCTAAATGGTCTTGTTACATACTTATTAATAAAAGCATAATTATATTTATCTACTAATATATCTGATATAACATTTTTCCCTGCCCCTGACATTCCAGAAATAATAACAAGATTTCCTAATTTTCATTTTTTAGTTGTCATTTGCATTAAATTTTGTTTAAAATTCGAATTTATTTTTCATCTCCATATTTTTATCATAGTATATATTATATATTGTATACATAATTTTGTCAATATTTTCATTATTTAAGTGTAATTAATCTGTGATAATATTACCCTAAGAAAATATCTCATGAAAATGATACC
>CARBKU010000326.1 GCA_948946035.1 uncultured Clostridia bacterium | reverse complement strand
CCAAATATATGCAAATTTATTTAACGGAAGAAGAACTGAAAAAACAAGAAACAAAAGCAAAAATTGAAAAATATAAAAAAGAAAAGTATCATATAGCTATTTTTATATCAGGAAAAGAGAATTATCCCGAAATTCTTGAAAGAATTATTGTGAAACAGGTGGAATTAACAGACAATGTATGCTAACATACAGCACATAGGCAATATCAGGTCAAGTGAGGAGGAAAAAATGACAGTTGTAGGATATTGTAGACTGTCTAGAGATGAAGATAAAGAAAATTATGCAAGTATTGAAGAGCAAAAAAGAATTATTAAAGATTATGCTATTTCTCGTAATTGGATTATCGAAGACAAAGACTTCTACATAGATGACAATGTTTCGGGATATACCTTTAATAGACCTGAATTTTCAAAAATGATTGAAAAAGTAAAAGGAGGAAAAATTGATGTTGTAATAGCAAAAGATTTATCAAGAATTGGAAGAAACAATGGAAAAGTTTTAGTACTTATTGATGAATTCAAAAATATGCAAAAAAATTTAATTCTAGTTTCAGAAATGGGAGGAACTTATGATGTTTTAAATGACAGAGATGATACAATTGGAATTACAACATGGTTTAACGAAAGATATGTAAAAGACTGTTCAAGAAAGACAAGAGATCATATGTATTCTAAACAAAAATCGGGAAGATTAATAATGGGAAATTATTATGGGTATGTAAAAGATACAGAAGATGTTACAAAGTTATATGTAGATGAAGAAATACGACCTGTTATAGAATTAATATATAAACTATATATTGAAGATGGTTTAGGTAGAAAGAAAATTTGTGATATTTTGAATAGCAAATATGACTACCCTACTCCTTCTGTATATTATCAACAAAAGCATTTAGAAAGAGGAAGAATATACAAACATCCTGTACAAAAATTATGGTCTACCTATATGATAAGTAATATTTTAAATAATGATGTATATACAGGAACACTTAGAACTCATAAAAAGAAAACTATTTCTATAAGAGGCAGAGCAATTAAACTTCCAGAAGAAGAACATTTTGTATTTGAAAATCATCATGAAGCAATCATTTCAAAAGAAACATTTGAATTAGCACAAGAAATTAGAAAAAGAAAAGCAAATTCAAAAAGTACTTGTCGGGACAAGAAAAAGAAACTATGCTTTTTCTGGATTAGTTAAATGTGGTGATTGTGGATTTGGAGTAAGTCGGTATAACCATGAATCGAAAACAAAAGCAAAAAGGCTATGAATGTTCCCAATATAGAACTTATGGGAAAACAAGATGTAAATGTCATGAAATAAAAGAAAGTGATATGATTATTCATTTAAAGGAGTTTCTAAAATTTACAAGACAAAAATATATTGATGAAATAACTAAAATAGAAATTGAGACGAAAACTACTAATATGCAAACTAATAAAGAAAAGATTAAATATGAACTTGAAACTTTAAAGGCAGAATATAAAGTATTATTAAATCAAAAAATAAGAGATTTAACAGCAAATACTAGCGAATATCAAAAACAAATGATAGAAAATACATACAAAGAACTAGAACAGGATAAAACAAATAAAATAGAAAAATTAGAACTTATGATAGAAAAAAAAGAACAGGAAATTTCAAAAGAAAAAATAAAAAAGCTAAAAAATGCAATAGAGTATTTCGATGAAATAATTTTAAGTGAAATACCAAGCAGGTATGTTTTAGAAAATATACTAGATAAAATATGGATTTATAGTGATAAAACCGTAAAATTCGATTTAAAAGTCAATATCGAAAAGTTAATATAATCCTCCCACATTGTAAGACTTTACCCCCGTGTGTACTACAGAGATGATTGCTTTTACAAGAGCACATAGATATTTTAAACAACTTAACACAGAATTATTGGGTATAAGTGTAGATAGCAATAGTTCACATCTTGTATAGTGAAAGTTACCAACAAAATAAAAAAAGCAATCACCTGCTAAAAATTAGTGTCAAGAAGTTTCGGAAAAATTATTTAAAATTTTTCTAATATAACATT
>CARBKU010000325.1 GCA_948946035.1 uncultured Clostridia bacterium | reverse complement strand
GTGTAAAAAAATCATATATTATAACCTACTCTTGTAAAAAGTCGAAACTTAAATTAATGTAATACTTGAAAAAAGTTTCTCTAAATGCTATTATAAAATTAAGATATAAAAAGGAGACAAATATGACATTTGATTTTTATGATAAAACAAGTTTAAAATCTTATAATTTAGACCAAACAATGAGATATCAATTAAACATGTTAGACAGTTTAGATGTATTTACAAGAAAACATTGTGAAAATGTTGCAAATTTAACATGTAGACTATGTGAATACTTACACTGCAATCAATCATTTACACAATACTGTACAATATGTGCTTACTTGCATGATATAGGGAAATTATTTATACCAGCTAGTATATTGCAAAAACCTGGAAAATTAACATTAGAAGAATTTGAAAAAATGAAAGAACACACAACTTTAGGATACAATATGTGTATAAAAGATTTAAAATTAAGACAATATGCTAATGGTGCACTATATCATCATGAAGCTTTAGATGGAACTGGATATCCAAATGGTTTAACAAAAAAAGATATTCCCTATGAAGCACAAATCATTCGTGTTGCTGATGAATATGATGCAATAGTAAGTAAAAGACAATATAAATCACATATTGGAATTTCAGACACTCTAAAAATTATAATTGAAGATACAAGACCAAACAAATCTAATGCTTTAAATACTATTGCTAAAAATGCAAAATTCGGAAAAAATAATCCCGTAATAGTAAAAACTTTATTTAAAGTAGTAATTGATGATATTGGATATGAAATTTCATTAACACAAAGTTATATAGATGAACTAAAAAATCATATAAAAAGATGGGAACAAATTAATAAATATAAAGAAAAAATGGAACAGGCAAAAAAAGAAAAAGAAAAAAGTTATTATTTCGAAGGAATAAAAATGCTTTTAATAAATGACGAAACTTTAGAAAATTCTGAAATAATCTATTCTGAATATAAACAAGCTTATGAAACAAGAAAAAAAATTATAGATAATTTATATAATGAAATAAAAATAATAAAAAAACTTAAAATATAAACGAAAACTCTGATGAAGATGACTTTTGGAACGAAAAAAAAGAAAAAATCATGGAACAAAAGATCCATGTTTTTTTTCTTCTTCGTCCACAAAGACATCTTTCTCTGTCTAAAAGTCTTCCTCCTAAAGTAATTATTCTTCTAGTCCAAAGCTAACGCCCAAAGCATTATTCACTTTATCTATTATTTTCTCGTCATCTATATGACCAATTTTTTCCTTTAATCTACTTTTATCTATCGTTCTAATTTGCTCTGCAAGTACAACTGAATTATTTTTTAATCCACATGAAGAGGAATCTATCTCAATGTGTGTTGGTAATTTTGTTTTTCCCATTTGAGAAGTTATTGCTGCTGCAATTACTGTTGGACTATATTTATTTCCCAAATCATTTTGTATTATTAATACTGGTCTGATTCCTCCTTGTTCTGAACCTACTACAGGGCTTAAATCAGCATAAAACATATCTCCTCTTCTTATTTGCATATTCTTCACTCCTACTATTAGCATATTGTCAAGAATGTTTTTTTGATTTTAAATATTAGTTGAAGTAAAGAAATAATCTATTTATTCTAAACTATTTACATTTACCTCATTATATTTTATGTAAATAGCAGAATTTTTGTTAGTATCTTTTATTTGCATTTCTATTGGCTTTCCAGTAGATTTTTCTATGTACAACGTTTTATTTTTTGTGTTACGTTCGTTTTTTTCATCTACTGTGTTCATTATTATTTTATCATCTTTTTCTTCGTATTTTGATTTTGTACTATTTTTATAATTTTCTATAAAAGCTTCTAAGTCTAATACATTATCAGCTACATAATTATATTTTTCAAAAACAGTACTTAAACTTAAGTTTGTATTTTCAATTTTTAAGCAATCGTTTTCTTTTATTATTTTTACACCTTTTATATTACTTGGTTCTATTACTTCTTGACTATTTATTTTTTCTTTTTTATATTGTTGTTTTATTTTATATTTGTTTGTATTTTTATTGCTTTGTACTTCTACAT
>CARBKU010000324.1 GCA_948946035.1 uncultured Clostridia bacterium | reverse complement strand
CAGTCACATTCAAAAAAATAATTTTATTATAATATATCAATTTTATCGAATATATATTGGTCTAAAAGGCAATAAAATTATATATTTATCCTTAACTTAATGACATTGCTAGTTCAAATAGCATGATTTTTCCATTGTTTATTTTATTAACTCAAAATCTATTTGTCTTAACAATTTATTAGCATTATCAACTCTAATTTTAACTTTATCACCAATCTTGTATACCTTATTAGTTCTCTCCCCAATTAACCTTTTTCTGTCTTCATCATAAATAAAATACTCATTTCCCATTTTATCAAATCTAATTAGCCCTTCAACCGTATTTTCTAGTTCCACAAACATTCCAAAAGAAGTAATTGAAGAAATAATACCTTCATATTCCTCTCCTATTCTTGATTCCATATATTCTGCTTTTTTTATATCTTCTGCGTCTCTTTCTACTTGTGTTGCCACTTTTTCTCTTTCAGAAGATTGTTTTGCTCTTTCATCTGCTTGCATTTTATATTTTTCTAATACATTTTCTTCTACATCATAATTATTTTTTAAATAATTAGAAATAATTCTATGAATATATAAATCTGGATATCTCCTTATTGGTGATGTAAAGTGACAATAGTATTTACTTGCAATACCAAAATGTCCTTTATTTTCTGATTCATATTTTGCTACTTTTAATGTTCTTAAAATTAAGTTTGAAATTACTCTTTCTTCTTCTTTTCCTTTAATTTCTTCTAAAATTTTTGAAAATTCTTTTGGATATATATTATCTTTATTTGCTTTTATTTTTAGTCCAAAATTAAATAAAAATTTGTTTAATTCTTGTATTTTTTCTAAGTCTGGTTCTTCATGTACACGATAAATAAAAGGTGCTTCTAACCAGAAAAATTTTTCAGCTATTGTTTCATTTGCAGTTAGCATAAATTGTTCTATTATTTCATGTGCAAATGTTGTTTCATATTTTGATATATTAGTAACTTTTCCATCTATATCTAAGTCAATTTTACTTTCTGGTACATCTAAGTTTAAATACCCTTGTTCCATTCTTCTTTCTTTTAGAATATGTGCTAATTCTTCCATCAATTTAAAATCTTTTACATATGGCTCATATCTATTTAATGTTTCTTTATCAGAACCTTCTATAATTTTTTGTACATCTGTATAGTTCATTCTTTCTTTTACATTAATAATTGCTTTATATACTTCAGATGATACTACTTTTCCTGATTTGTCTATTTCCATACTACATGATAGTGTAAACCTATCTTCTCCTGCATTTAAACTGCATATTCCATTTGATAATTCTCTTGGTAGCATTGGAATTACTCTTCCTAACATATATATACTTGTTCCTCTTATTAATGCTTCTTGGTCTAATAAGCTATCTTCTTTTACATAATAACTAACATCTGCGATGTGTACATCTAATTTTAAATTTCCATTTTCTAATTTCTCTACTCTAACAGCATCATCTAAGTCTTTTGCGTCTTCTCCATCTATAGTAAATATGATTTTATTTCTCATATCAATTCTATGTTTGATATCAGTTTTATCTACTTTATTTCCACATGCTTTTGCTTCTTGCACTACTGGCTCAGGGAATACTGATGGTAATTTGTGCTCTTTTATTAATGATAACATATCAACTCCAGCTTCGTTTACATTTCCTAGAACTTCTATTATTTTTCCTTCTGCTTTTTTACCATTTTGTGGATATTTTGTAATTTTTACTAGTACCTTGTGGTTTGCTCTTGCTTTTCCAAAATCTTTTTTTGCAATATAAATGTCTGTACCAAATTTTTTGTCATCTGGTATTACAAATCCAAATGTTTTATTATTTTGAAAAATTCCTACTATTGTGTCTTTTTCGTGTTTTAAAATTTTCACTATTTTTCCTTCTGCATTTTTTATTTTATTTTTTTCTTCTGTTATTTCTATTAATACTTTATCACCATTTAGACTATTTAAGGAATTTTCTTTTGATATATATATTTCATCATTTTCATTTTCTATTTTTACAAATCCAAATCCTTTTTGATTTTTACGATAAATTCCCTCATAATATGTT
>CARBKU010000323.1 GCA_948946035.1 uncultured Clostridia bacterium | reverse complement strand
GCATAAATATTTATATATCAGTATTTTCAAAATATTAAACTCAAAAAAGCATTATATAGTAACTACGAATTTTCTTACTTATAGACTGCTTTTATATATCTAAAATATGTATTAATTGTAAATAAAACAAAATTTAAAAATTTTTCACAAAATTTTCACAAAACTATTGTATTATATTTTTGTTATAGGATATTATATAATAAATAAATAATTTTGGAGGTTAAAAAATGGAAGAAAATAAAGAAAATACACAAGGCTTTAAAACAGTTAAAAATCCTAATACATACAAAGAAATATATAAACCTGAAAAAACAAAAAGCAACTTTAGTTTTGGAAGAAACATTTTATTACCATTCTTTAGTGGTATTATAGGTTGTTCTGTAGTTATTGGAACATGTTTTGGTGTCCCATCAATACGAGAAAAATTAATAAACAATACTACTACAATTACAACTGAAAATTCAAATAATTTTGAAAATAATGGTTATGTATCACAAACATCATTACAAAACTATTCAGATACTTCTGTATATGCTGCAAATAAAATTTTGCCATCAATTGTAGGAATAAAAGTTGAATATAATGTAAACTCTTTAATTTCAATGTTTGGAAATAGAGGGCAAACTTCAACTGCAACAGCAACTGGTTCTGGAATAATAATTAGTGCAGATGGTTATATTTTAACAAATAATCATATAGTTTCAACATCTTCATCAGAATCATATTATCAAGTATCAGAAGCTACAAAATTAACAGTTACACTATTTAATGATGAAAATGAATATGAAGCAAAAATTATTGGAACAGACGAGCAAACTGATTTAGCAGTTATCAAAATAGAAAAAGATGGTTTATCAAAAGCTGAATTTGCAGATTCCGATAGTATAAAAGTTGGAGAATTTGCAATGGCTGTTGGTAATCCTTTAGGAATGCAAAGCAGTATTACTTGTGGTGTAGTAAGTGCAATAAATAGAGATGTTACAGATTCAGATGGAAAACAATATAATTTAATACAAACAGATGCAGCTATTAACTCTGGAAATAGTGGTGGAGCTTTAGTAAATAGTGAAGGTAAAGTAATTGGTATTAATACACTAAAACTTTCAGGAACAGGAATTGAAGGTATGGGATTTGCTATTCCAATAAACTCTACTACAGACATAACTTCACAATTAATTCAATATAGTAAAGTAAAAAGACCTTACATTGGAATTTCTGGAATGGATTTAGATGAAAAAACAGCTAAAAACTATAATTTAGCAATTGGTATATATATAAAATCTGTTGATGATTTTTCAGCTGGAGAAAAAGCTGGACTAAAAATTGGTGATGTTATTATTGAAGTTGATGGACAAAAAGTAACTAAAATGGACGAATTAAATAAAATAAAAAATGAACATCAAATTGGTGATGAAATGAAAATTAAAATTAATAGAAATGGACAAGAGAAAGAATTAACAGTCACTTTAGGTGAACAACCTTAATTATATTAAATTTTATTTGTTTTTTCACTTTCTTTTCACATAATGGACAAATTTAATTGTTAAAATGATATCATAATCAGTAACAAATACTGATTTTAAATTAAAAACATCCCCTTTTATTTTCAAAAAGAACTGATTTAAAAAAATCAGTTCTTTTAATTTATATAATTATTAAATCAATTTCATTTGTAATTTCATCGTTTCCATATGCGTAAATAATGTAAAGATTTTTTCCAGTATAATAAAAATCTTTTGAATTTTCTATTTTATATCTATTATCATTCACACTTCTATCAAAAATTTTGTGCCCTAATTTTTCTAACTCTTTAATTTTCTTTTCTTCTTCTTGAATTGTATTGTAAATTATATTTTGTATTGTATTTGTCTCTAATTTTTCTAATTTGATTATTTCTTCTAAAGAAATCTCTTTATTGTTTCTTAAGTCATAATTGTATGTTTTTATAATGACTCTTTGTGCACTTGTACCTTCTTTTAGGTTTGAACGAATTGCTAGTGATAAAATGTCATTATGGATATTTGCTGTGTAATCTACTTTGTATATAATATTTTTATTTTCACTGCTTAAT
>CARBKU010000322.1 GCA_948946035.1 uncultured Clostridia bacterium | reverse complement strand
AACATGGAAACAGAAAATATAAATCAAGAAGAAAAAGAAAAATATCTATTATATGCATATTCTATAAATGAAATTAAAAATATAACATTAAAAAAACTAGAGGAAGTTAATGGAATTGATTTATTTTACAAAATAGATATGCCTACAATAGAAGTATTATCAGATATGCAATGGAATGGAATGTATCTAGACGAAATAGAATTAAATCAATTTGGAAAAGAACTAACAGAAAAGTTAGATAAGCTAACAAAAATTATATGTGAAATGGCTGGAGAGGAATTTAATATAAATTCTACAAAACAGTTAGGTGAAATTCTTTTCGAGAAAATGAAATTACCAGTTATAAAAAAGACAAAAAGTGGATACTCAACAGATGTAGATGTGTTAGAAAAATTAAAAAAAGAAGATCCAATCATAGAGAAAATCTTAGAATATAGACAATTAATGAAATTAAATTCAACTTATGTAGAAGGACTAAAACCATATATTAATCCAAAAACAAAAAGAATACATTCATTTTTCCATCAAACAATAACAGCTACAGGAAGAATAAGTTCGACAGAACCAAATCTTCAAAATATACCAACTAGATTTGAATTAGGAAAGAGAGTTAGAAAAGCATTTAAACCAGAAGAAGGAAAAGTATATATAGATGCAGACTATTCACAAATAGAACTAAGAATATTAGCAGCGATTTCAGAAGATGCACACATGATAGAGGCATTTAAGGAAGGTCAAGATATTCATAAACAAGCAGCCTCAAAAGTTTTTAAAACACCAATAAATGAAGTAACAAAAGAACAGAGAAGTAATGCAAAAGCAGTAAATTTTGGTATAGTATATGGAATTAGTGATTTTGGATTAGGTGAGCAATTAGGAATTTCAAGAAAAAAAGCGAAACAATATATAGATGAATATTTAGAACAATATTCAGGAATAAAAGACTTTATGAATAATATAACAGAAGAAGCAAAAGAAAAAGGATATGTAGAAACATTATTTAATAGAAGAAGATATATTCCAGAATTAAAATCTAATAATTATATGGTAAGACAATTTGGTTCAAGAGCAGCAATGAATACTCCAATACAAGGTACTGCAGCAGATATAATGAAAATAGCAATGATAAAAGTATTTAATAAAATAAAAAGTGAAGGTTTAGAAGCAAAAATAGTATTACAAGTACATGATGAAATGATGATAGAAGTTCCTAAAAAAGAAATTGAACAAGTAAAAACAATTTTAAAAGAGGCAATGGAAACAGCAACAGAATTAAAAGTGCCATTAATTGCGGAAATATCAGAAGCAGATAATTGGTATGAATGTAAATAAATTATTTTTGGTAAAATATGAATTAATAAAATAATAAAAAGGAGAGATTTTTTTGAAAAACAAAAAATTATTTATATTTTCAATTATAATTTTAATATTATTTGTTTTTCTTGGATTGTTTAAAAATAATTTACTAATGATGATATATCCTAGAAATTATGAAGATATTGTCTCTAATTATGGAGAAAAATACAATATCGACAAGAATTTAATATTTGCAGTAATAAAAGCAGAAAGCAATTTTAACAATAATGCATTATCAAATAAAAATGCCATTGGATTAATGCAAATTATGGAAGAGACAGCAAAAGATGTAGCTTTAAAAAACTCAATAGACATTAATTTAAATAATGTTAAGGAAGAAATTTTAAATGCAGATAATAATATTAATATTGGAACTAAATATTTACAAATATTGTTAAATAGATATGATAATATAGAGGTTGCATTAGCTGCCTATAATGCAGGAATTGGTACAGTTGATAATTGGATTGAAAAAGGAATAATTAAGAGTGATGGAACAGATATTGAAAAAATACCATATAAAGAAACTAATACTTATGTAAGAAAAATATTAAGGGATTACAAGATTTATAAAAAACTTTATTCTTAATATGACTTTGGGATGGAGGAAAAAATCATCATTTATCTGCCATAAAATACTAGACAAATGCGATAAAATAAACTACAATATATGTAATATAATATAAAAAAGAGGAGTAAACAAATGTTAATAGAGCAATTAATATTTACATTTATTTCATTTATTATTTT
>CARBKU010000321.1 GCA_948946035.1 uncultured Clostridia bacterium | reverse complement strand
TCTTAATAACATTCAATGTTTTTAGCAAAATTTGTAAAATTTTATTGATACTACAAATAAATTATATTATAATAATTTTACATTTAGCATTGCACACTTCAGTGTGGAGTTCGATTCATCTTTTATAAAGATGCTTAAAAGCCTTCTATCAGCAGAAGGCTTTATTTTTAACCGTCTCGAATTGAACACGGTTATCTTTTTTATAAAATTTATTTATATTTATGAATTGTATTTATTATTATCAAATATATCTAAAGGATATATATTGTTGTTTTCAATGTCATCAATTGTTTTTATACCTATTTCGTAACCTCTTAACTCTTCTTTTTTCATTTTCTTTATTTCTTCTATTGGAATCCATTTTACATCTAAAATTTCTTCTTTATCAAATGATATATTTTCTTCTACTATTTCTGCCATAAATCTTATTAAAATATGAGTTTCTTTTTCTAAGTCAATATTAGCAATAGGCAAAACACCAGTTAATTTTACTTTGCATCCAGTTTCTTCAAAAGTTTCTCTTATTGCTCCATCCATTATTTTTTCAAATTCTTCTAAATGTCCTGCTGGATAATTCCATTGTCCATAACATGAATTTTTTGCTTCTTTTACCATTAATATTTTATTATCTCTTTTTATTACACACCCTGCTATAATTTTCATTATTAGATTTCCTCCATTTCTCTTAGTAGTTTTTCTAAAAATATTGCAACTCCATCTTCATCATTAGATAAAGTAATTTCATCTGCTTTTTCTTTGACAATATCAATAGCATTTCCCATAGCTACTTTATATCCCACCTGTTCAAACATTGACAAATCATTATTATCATCGCCAATCGCAATAGTTTCTTCTTTTTTAATATCTAAAATTTCTAACATTTTCTTTACTGCAATCCCTTTGTTTGAATCTATATTAGCAATATCACAGAATACTGTTTTATCATCTTTAAATTTAATATCTAATAAACTTTTGTGTCTATTTTTTATTTCTACATTCTCTACTTTTTCAATTTTAGGTATCAAATTTTTTATTTTATTAAAGTCGCTATCTGCAATAGTACATTGAACAACATCATTTTTATAGACAAAGTCCTTTATATTTTCTTCTAACTTTTTTTCTTGATCTGCATGTTTTACTTTATTTACTACTCTACCTTCTCCAACATTCATAATAAATCTAACATCTTCTGGATTGACAATTTCATATAATTTTATTAATGCTTCTTTATTCATTTTATTAACATATAAAATTTTATTTTGTTTATAATCATATATATTTCCACCACTTGAAGTAATTATATATTTACTAGCAAAGCATTCTCTACTTATTTCTTCTGTATATTTTCTTGGTCTTCCAGAACATAGTATAACTAGTATTCCCTTTTCACTCACCTTTTTTATTGTTTCTATTGTTTTTGATGACAATTTCCTATCACTATCTCTTAATGTGCCATCAATATCTATAAATATTGCCTTTATCATAAACTTAAACTCCTTTTAATCCATTTCTTATATATTCAAATAATTTTTTGAATTCCTCATCATGTAATAATAATCCTTCCGCTTTATCTTCAACCATTTTCTCTAATTCTTCAAAATGAACATATTTAACTTCTGATACTTCATTATCTTCAAAAATATATTCTTCTATTTGCTTATTACATTTTAATAAATATACATATTGAAATTCCATATTTTTAGGATTCTTTGTACTTTTTATTGTTGCAATATAATTTAAATCTTTCTTAGTTGCTTCGACTCCCAATTCCTCTTTTAATTCTCTAATAGCTCCTTCAGTTACACTTTCTCCTGCTCTAATATGTCCTGCTCCTGATATATCCCAACAATTAGGATGTGATTTCTTACTTGCACTTCTCTTCTGTAACAATAATTCATTATTGTCATTTATAATCCAAACATGTGCTGTTCTATGAAAATTACCATCTTCATGTGCTTTTGTTTTTTCTTTTATTTCTCCAATAGGATTATTATTTTCATCAAATATATCTATGTATTCCATTGTTTCTCTCCTACATTTAAAAAAATATATTATCTTCTAAATCATCTGGATGTTCTAATTCTGTTTGTAAATCTTCCCAAAGAAATAAAG
>CARBKU010000320.1 GCA_948946035.1 uncultured Clostridia bacterium | reverse complement strand
TAGAAAACGAAAGAAAATTATCAGAAAATACACTACAATCATACAAAAGAGACTTAAAGCAATTTAAAAAATATTTAGAGGACTGTGAACTTCATTATAATAGAGTTAAAGAAGACGATATAAATGACTATATAAAAGAACTACAAGAAGAAGGAAAAAAATCATCAAGTATCTCAAGAAATATAGCATCAATTAGATTATTTTATCAATTTGCATTAAAAAATAAAAAAATAAAAACAGATCCAACACAAAATATAAAATCACCAAAAATAGAAAAAAGAGTACCAAGTATATTAACATCAAAAGAAGTAGAACTATTATTAGAACAACCAAAAGATATAGACTTAAAGGGAATACGTGATAAAGCAATGTTGGAATTTGCATATGCCACAGGAATGAGAGTAACAGAAATCATCTCTTTAAATTTAGAAGACGTTAATTTAGATGAAGGATATGTAATATGCAAAAGTGGTTCAAAACAACGTAATATACCACTAGGAACAATGTCTTTAAACGCTCTAAAAGAATACGTAGAAGAAGCAAGAGACATTCTAGTAAAAACAGAAAGCGAAAAAGCACTATTTGTTAACGTTAATGGAACAAGACTAACAAGACAAGGATTTTGGAAAATCATAAAATACTATAAAGAACAAGCACATATAACAAAAGACATAACACCACATGTCTTAAGACACTCTTTTGCAACACACTTATTACAAAATGGAGCAGATCTAAAAGCAATTCAAACAATGTTAGGTCACTCAGACATATCATCTACACAAGTTTATATGCAATTTCAAGATGATGCATTAAAAAGCGTATATAAAAAAGCTCATCCAAGAGCTTAAAATAAATTAGTAACACTAGTAAAATTAATTACTAGTGTTTTATTTTATGAAGACTTTGGGTACAGAGGAAAAATCATTATAAGAATACTTTACATATAGTGTAAAAAACAGTATAATACTAGTATAAAAAAGAAAAGGAAGTCAAAAATGGATGAAGAAAGAATTATAAATCCTATGTTAGAAAATGGAACAGAAGAAAGATTAGAAAACTCATTAAGGCCTAATAATTTAGAAGAATATATAGGACAAGATAAAGTAAAAGAAAATATGAAAATATACATAGAAGCTGCTAAAAAAAGAAATGAAGCATTAGATCATGTGTTATTATATGGACCACCAGGTCTAGGAAAAACAACACTATCAAATATAATATCAAATGAAATGAATTCAAAAATAAAAATCACATCAGGGCCAGCCATAGAAAAAGCGGGAGACCTAGCAGCAATACTAACCAGTTTATCAGAATTTGACGTTTTATTTATTGATGAAATTCATAGATTAAGTAAAAATGTTGAAGAAATATTATATCCAGCATTAGAGGATTATACTTTAGACATTGTAATAGGAAAAGGACCAAGTGCAAAATCTATTAGAATAGATTTACCAAAGTTTACATTAATAGGAGCAACAACAAAAGCAGGTGCTTTAACAACACCACTTCGTGATAGATTTGGAATAATACATAGATTAGAATTATATTCAATAAAAGATTTAACAACAATAATAAAGAGGTCAAGTAAGATTTTAGAAGTACAAATAGATGAAGAGGCAGCTAAAGAAATTGCTATGAGGTCAAGAGGAACGCCTAGAATAGCAAACAGACTACTAAAAAGAGTTCGAGATTATGCTTTAGTTTTAGGAGATGGAAATATAAATTTAAAAATTGCAAAACATGCATTGAATCAATTAGAAATTGATGAATTAGGGTTAGATGAAATTGACAGAAAATTACTAGAAACAATGATTGTGCAATATAATGGAAGAGCAGTTGGAATAGAAGCTTTAGCAGCAACCATTGGAGAAGAAATTGATACTATTGAAGATGTATATGAACCATACTTGATTCAAATTGGATTTATTGCAAGGACATTAAGAGGTAGAATGGTTTTAAAACCAGCATATGAACATCTAGGGTATGAATACTTAGAAAGCTAAAAAATTACTTAAAAGCTTATAGTAATATTCATAATAAAGGAATAAAAGAAATAGAAGTTTGGGATGAATATATTATTTATGCTATTATATTTAATTTAAAAGGTAAGTTAG
>CARBKU010000319.1 GCA_948946035.1 uncultured Clostridia bacterium | reverse complement strand
ACTTATTCCAGTCACATTCAAAAAAATAATTTTATTATAATATATCAATTTTATCAAACATATATATTTAGGTCTAAAAGGCAATAAAATTATATATTTATCCTTAACTTAATGCCATTGCCGTCCAAAATAACATGATTTTCTCCTCAGTCTCCCATTTGATTACTACTTAGTTTTATAATTAAATCCATATTATCATCTTTTGCAGCTTTGTTTTTTCTAATCATTCCACATTTTTTACACCTAAAGATAATAACATAACCTTTTTTATTATTCATTTCTAATCCAATTGGTTCCATATCCCCATGACATTCTTCTTGCCTATCTCCTGGATTTTTATCAAGATGCTTTGAATGTAAACAATATGGACAATGATTTCTGCATGAATATCCCAATTTCAATACTTTTTTGCTACAATTTTCACATATAAATTCTTCATCTATTTCTGTAAAATTTCTTTGTTCCATTTTTTCTCCTAATATTTAAAGTTTCCTCCTCCAACAAATTCTTTTATTAATGAATTTGCTGGAACATATTCTGCTGGTATACTTTTAAAATATTTTAACATATTAATTAGTCTTTTAGCTTCTGCATATTCTGGTTCTTTTGGAGTAATTTCTTCTAATAGTGGCATTGCAATTTCTTTTAATACACCTAATTCGTATATTAATGAAGTGTTAAATATTATATTTGCATTTTCTTGATATGGGAATATGTTTTTTTCTTCTCCTCTGTTTACCATGTACCAAGTTGCAATTGTTTGTTTTGCAGAATATCCTCTAAATTGATAGTCTCTTACTATTCTTCTAACTAATCTTGTATCTGTAGATGATATTCTATTATATCTATCCATATTCAATACTGTTAATGCACTTATATAGACTTTATATTTTTGATCTTTTGGTATACTACTTGTTAATTTATCATTTAGGCAATGTATTCCTTCTATTACTAAAACTTCGTCTTTTTGTAGTTTCATTTTTTTTCCATTATATCTTTTTGTTCCTACATGAAAGTCAAATTCTGGCATTTCTATTTCTTCACCATTTAATAATTTAGTTAAATGCTCATTAAATAAATCTAAGTCAATTGCTTCTATATTTTCGAAATCACATTTTCCATCTTCATCTTTAGGTGTTTGATCTCTTTCTACAAAGTAGTTATCAACTGATATTGTTACTGGTTTTATTCTATTAATTCTTAATTGTATACCTAATCTTTGTGCAAAAGTTGTTTTTCCAGATGATGATGGCCCTGCTATTAATATCATTTTTATGTTTCTATTTTTTGCAATATCATCTGCTATATTTGCTATTTTCTTTTCATGTAATGCTTCATCGAGCATTATAACATCTTTAATATTGTCTTCTTCTACTGCTTTGTTTAGTTTGTAAACTGTGTTCATATCTAGTATTTTATGAATATCATCATATTCGTCTAAAGCCCATGCTAGTTTTTTTGTTTGTATTAATTTTGGCATTTGATTTGGTTCATTTGAACTTGGATATCTTACTAAAAATCCGTCACTATATTTTATTATTTCAAAGATTTTTGCTACTCCTGTTCTGTCTGCAATTGTTCCATAACAATAATTATAGTATTCACCACAATAATACATATAGATTTCTTTATTTTGTTCTAAATTATATTGTAATCTACCTTTTGATGTATCTGTTTCCTCATATAGTTTTTTTGCCTCTTCTCTTGTCATAATTACTTGCTTAATTGGTAGATTTTCTTCTACTATTTTTTTCATTTCTTCATTTAGTTTTTGTATTATTTCTTCTGTTACTTCTGTGTTTTCGATGTCACAAAACATTGAATTTGATAATTGATAGTTTACTGTCATTTTATTGTTTGGACATATTCTTTCAAAAGCCATTCCTAGTATATAGATTATTGTATTTCTATATATTCTCATTCCTGATTTGGAAGATAAGTCAATTAATTGTACTTCTCCATTCTTTTTTATTTGATAGTTTAAATTTACATATTCATTATTATATGTTGCTGCAACTATTTCGTGTTCACTTGATTTTATTTCACTTTCTAATAATTGCTTTATTGTCATTTCTTCCTCAACTAGATCGGAAGAGCGTCGTGTAGGGAAAGAGTGTAGATCTCGGTGGTCGC
>CARBKU010000318.1 GCA_948946035.1 uncultured Clostridia bacterium | reverse complement strand
AATGTTATAAAAAATAAAAATGAAGCCATTAAACTATTAAACGACTATCTAGATACCTGTATTTCCACAGATAATAAACACTTGAAAAAGGCAAATTTAATTTCTTATTGGCTAAAAGATTATATTAGATATATCTCAAATGAAGAAACTTTCTCTTGTGAAAAATTAAAAAGATATAATCGTGGAGATATTATAAAAGTAAATCTAGGTTTTAATATTGGTAATGAAGAAGGTGGATTGCATTATTGTGTTATCTTAGATGTTATAAATGCAAAGAAATATTCAACTTTAACTGTTGTTCCTTTAACTTCACAAAAAGCACATAAAACTATTCCAAATTCTGCAATATTGCTTGGTACAGAAATATATGATAATTTATCTACTAAAAATAAAACTTTGAAGGAAAATGCTAGCAAAAAATCAAAAGAATATGAGGATGAATTAAAAATAATTTCTATGCTACCTGAAAATAATGAAAATGAAAAAATAGTGAAAAGTGTAAAATTTAATAATATAAATGAAAAAATAGATTTATTAAATAGTGACATTGATTTGATTAACAAAATAGAAAAAGAAATTTCACAAATGAAAAATGGTAGTATTGCTTTAATAAATCAAATAACCACTATAAGTAAACAAAGAATCTATAATCCAAAATCTGAAATAGATGTGTTATCTGGTATAAGATTATCTAATAACAGTTTGGACTTAATAGATGAAAAAATAAAAAAACTTTTTACAAAAACTTGAATACTTTAATTGACTTTATATCATATTATATAGTATAATGTATTTAGAATACGTTAGCTGAACGGTACTTTGTATTTGCGTCAGCAAGTTTTAGAATACGTTTGTATCTCACAGAAATGTGGGATACTTTCTTTTTTGTATCTTATTTGAATTTATATTTTACATCTCAATATGAGGTGTTTTTATTATTTAATGAAAGAAGGTGAAATTTTATGCAAGAAAACAATCTAAAAGGTCTATGGATGCCTTATGAAATCCTAACAAATGAGAATTTAAGCGATAAAGAAAAATATATCTATTCCCTAATCTTATTTTTTAGTAAAAATGATGGATTTTGTACCATCACAAATAAATATATAGCAAATATTGTAAATTTATCTGATACTAGAGTATCAAAATTAATAAGTAGTTTAACTAAAAAGAAATATGTTCAAGTAATAACAAATTTTCAAGATACAACAAGACAAATTATAAATAGAAAAATAATACCATTAGTCAAATATGACAACCCTACCTATTCAAAATCGACTAATCAGCTAGACAATAATAACTATAGTTCTAGTCGAAAAGATACTAATACCATTGGCGAAAACAACAAGTATATAAATAATAAAAAATATAATAACTATAAAAATAGATTTCATACCATTTGCTTTTAATTAATAAAAATGTAGCAAACTCTATACTCTTTGCATATACATATGTTTCAACTTTCTCCGCTCCGAGTTTTTTTACACTACAGTACTTCTCAAACATTTTATATCCAGTCGTCATACTAAGATCAACCAGAAGTATATTTTTCCCAGCGAATTCATCTGCACTGCTGTCTTCTAAACAATTTCCAAACATGATTTTACATTGATCAGAATTTTCTTGCTGTTTAACAAGTTTGTATAAATAATATGTATCCATATTCATAAAGATTAAAATATTAAATTTAGTCTTCCGCTTTTCCAGTAGTTCTAAAAAGTCAGGAAAGCCACTAAATAATCTGTTTTTGTTTATTGTTTCTAGCCATCGTTTTTGATATTCAGTTAAGGTTACATTACTTGTCTCCTTCCGTGGTGTAACTTCATTTTTTAGTTCCATATTTCTTTCCCCCTTCTATGGTTATTTAACTATTGCCTTCCTATGTTGTGATAATCCTTAGAAATACAATAATTATGATAATAATTGTATCATATTTTATGTAAATAGTAAATACTTTTTCATTTTAATCATATCTTTTATGTAATATTTCAAATAATTTCTTCCATTCTTCAGGATGATTTACAATATCTTTATTCTTATTTTCTATCATTTTCTCAAATTTCTTATAATATATATTTTTAACTTCACTTACTTCATCTTTTTGTAAGTTTAATTTACTAATATCTAAATCCAT
>CARBKU010000317.1 GCA_948946035.1 uncultured Clostridia bacterium | reverse complement strand
TCATAACTATAGAAGATGGAATTATTATAAATGGTTTAGCAACAACAGTAAAAGAGTTAATTGTAGAAGAAAAAATGAATGAAGTAGAAATAAAATCTTATGCATATCCAGACGAGTTTATTAAACATGGAACAGTAGAAGAATTAGAAAAAATATATAATTTAGATATTGAAAATATAGAAAAAGAGATTAGCAAATCTTATTTAAAAACTTATTAAGTAAAATAAATGGTAAGGTGGTTTATATTGAATAGGCAAGAGATATTAAAAGATTATAAAAAACAGGAAGATAAAATTTGTTTAGCACAAATATTGGATAAAATAGAAATGGCAAAGAAAACAAATAAAATACAATATAGTGATTTTTTAGATATGTATCAAGTAGCTTTAGTTCAAAACTTTTTAAGAAAGATACAATTTGGTTTTTGTAATTTATTTGGTGGTTATAATGATGCAGAAAGAAAAATAGCTATTATATATCCAGAAAATTATACAGAAAATATGATACAAAAAAATTATGATAAATTATTAAAGTTAGTTAGAGTAAAACTGCCAGAAGAATTAAAAGGAAAATATGCTCATAGAAATTATTTAGGTGGAATTGTTAAGCTAGGCTTAAAAAGAGAAAAAGTAGGAGATATTTTAGTTTCAGATGATGGAGCAGATATTATTGTATTAGAAGAGTTTTCCAATATTTTAAAAGAACAATTATTATCTTTAACTAGATTTGAGAATAGTGAATTAGAAGTTGTTGATTTAGACAAGTTAAAGAAAAAGCAAGTAAAAGTTGAAGAAATAAAAATTATTGTACCATCTTTAAGGTTAGATAATATTGTATCAGACTTAGCTAGGACTTCAAGAAGTAAAGCGGCACAAATTATAAATCAAGAAAGGGTTTTTGTTAATGGACAAAATGAAACTAAATTATCTAAACAGCTAAAATTGAATGATATTATTACTATAAGAGGAAAAGGTAGGTTTATTATTAAAGAGTTTTGTGGGAATACTAGAAGTGGAAGAATAGTTATATTAATCGAAAAATATGTTTAGATATATATTGCCTACAAAATTGCCAGTAGTATTAAGAATTTTGGCAATTTTTCAAAACTCTGAAGTGTAACATAGTTTGTAATAAAATGTCGAAATTTGCGATAATTTATTATTGACATCCATATAAGCACATAGTATAATTTAACTTACAATCAACTTTAATGATTTTAAGTATTTTAATGAAAGGAGGTAAACATGAATCAAATAAAAATAGAGGAAATGTTACAAAAGATAGTAAAAGACGGAATGAAAAGAGATAAAAAAATACAAAAGATAGAAGAAGACGGAATAAGAAGAGACGAAATTCTACAAAAGTTATTAGAAGACGGAATGAAAAGAGATAAAACAATACAAAAAATATTAGAAGAAATAGAAGAATTAAAACAAGAACTAATAAAACAAGGAAATACATTAACAAGAATAGAAGTAGAACATGGAGAAAAATTAAATGCATTATTTGATGCATACAAATTTCATTCAGAAAAATTACAAAGGCATGAAGATAGATTCGAAAGAAATGAAAAAATAATTGATAGAAATAGCAATGAAATAATTTATTTAAAATCTATGATTCAATAATAAAAGCCTATTAAAAATATATATTACAAATAGGCTTTAGAAAATTTATATCATTAATCATTTTTTAAATTCAACAACAGTAACACCCATTTCACCTTCACCATAAGTTCCTAATCTAAAAGATTTTACATTTTTATGATTCTTTAAAAATTTATGTATTCCATCACGCAATTTTCCAGTACCTTTACCATGAACTATTCTAACAACTTGTAGTTTAGCTAAATAACAATCATCTAAAAATTTGTCAACAACAAATGTAGCTTCTTCAACATTTAATCCAATAACATTAATTTCTGGTTTAACATTTTTAGTTTTCGAAATCTTAGTATAATTAGAATCAAAATTATTATTAATTTTTTTATATTTCGAATTTGGTAAAGATAAATATTTAATATTCACATTAGTTTTTATTGCTCCAATTTGCACTTGAACTTCATTTGATTTATTTACATGTGACAAAACAACACCATTTTGATTAAAGTTAGAAGATCGGAAGAGCACACGTCTG
>CARBKU010000316.1 GCA_948946035.1 uncultured Clostridia bacterium | reverse complement strand
TCTAGAACATCAATTTTATAGTATATCAAGAGGACAAAAAGGATATAGCAAAGACAACTTAGTAGTATATAGTAATAAATATTTATTTAGAATAATCAAAAAATTCCAATTAGAAAAATTTTTAGCTAATAGATGTGACTTAGTGGTTTCTATTGGAGGAAGTATGTATATGGAAAATAATGATAGCAACAGAAACTTTTCACTAGGGAAAAACAAATATTATATTTTAGGCAGTAATTTTGGACCATATACAACAGAAAAATATTTTAATAATTTGTATAATTTTTTTAGTAAAGCTGAAGATATATGTTTTAGGGAAGCATTTTCATATGAACTATTTAAAAACTTACCAAATGTAAGATATGCAGCTGATGTGGTATTTAACCTAAATACCCAAAACATAAAAAACACAAACAGAAAAAGAGTTATTATTTCTATTATTTCGTGTGAGGAAAAAATTGATAAAAAATATACAAAAGACTATGAGCAAAAAATAATAGAAATGATGGAAATATGGAATCAAAACGACTATGAAATATGTTTAATGTCATTTTGTGAATCAGAAAATGACGAAAAAGCTATTGAATCTATATTAAACAAATGTGATAAAAAACTAAAAGAAAAAATAGAAACATATTATTACAAAGGTGATGTTGATGAAGCTTTAAACATAATTGGAGATTCACAAATTGTAGTAGGAAGTAGATTTCATGCTAACATTATAGGATTACTACTAGAAAAGAAAATAATTCCAATATTATATAGTGACAAAACTAAACATGTGCTAGAAGACATGAATATAAAAACTAGAGGAATAGATATTAGGAAAATGAAAAATTATGATATAGCTAAAGAAGTACAAGATAACATTATAGAAAATTATGATATTTCAGAAATAAAAGAAAATGCAAAAAAGCAATTTGAAAAATTGGACAATATTCTAGGAAGGAAAAATGATGAGTAAAACAAAGCAATTACTAAAGAATACAGCAATTGTATCCATTGGCAAAATTTCTACACAGCTAATAACATTTTTCTTATTACCAGTATATACAGCAGTTTTAACAAAAGAAGAATATGGAATAGTTGATTTATTTAATACACTAATTTCTCTTCTTTTGCCAATTGTTACATTGCAAATAGAACAAGGTGTTTTTAGATATTTAATAGAATGTAGAGAAAATCAAAAAAGAAAAGGCAATATAATAAGTTCTGTTAGTATATTTATAATTTTACAAACACTCATATATATTATTGTTTTCCTAATAGCAAGTATATTTATTAAAAATGAATATAAATATTTTTTAGCAACTAACTTAGTAGTATCAATTTTTTCTTCTATACTTTTACAAATTGCTAGAGGTGTAGGAGATAACAAAAAATATGCAATTGGAAGTTTTTTGGTAGGAACTATTACTGTAATATTAAATGTAATATTCATAGTGGTATTTCATCTTGGTGCATATGGAATGTTATTAGCAACATTAATTGCTAATATAATATGTGTTATATATCTTTTTGTATCAGAACAGATATATAAATACATAAAACCTAAATATTTTGAAAAAGAGTTACTAAAAGAAATTATAAAATTTTCGATTCCGTTAGTTCCTAACATGGTATCTTGGTGGATTGTTGATGCTTCAGACAGGAGTATAATAAGTACAGTTTTAGGAGTGGCACAAAATGGAATTTATTCCACTGCGAATAAATTTCCAAATGTTTTCACAAGTTTATACAATCTATTTAATTTAACTTGGACAGAGTCTGTAGCAATTAATATCGATTCACAAGATAGAGATACTTATTTTAGCAAAATTTTTGATGTAACTATTAGATTTTTTTGCTCTTTAGCATTAATAATAGTAGCATATATGCCATTTATATTTAATATTTTAATTAATGAAAAATTTTTTGATGCTTATTATCAAATACCAATCTTAATGTTAGGAAGTATATTTGGAATTTTGGTTAGTTTTATTGGTACAATCTATGTAGCAAAAAAAGTAACCAAGGAAATAGCTAAAACGTCAATATTTTCTGCAATAATTAATATTGGCATAAATGTACTAATGATAAACTCTATTGGATTATATGCAGCATCTATATCAACTGTAATTTCATATTTTGTTATGTTT
>CARBKU010000315.1 GCA_948946035.1 uncultured Clostridia bacterium | reverse complement strand
GAAATAACAAGAACAATGCTTGTATCTTTAGTAGATAAGATAGAAATATCAGAAAACAAAGAAATAACTATATATTATAAATTCAATATTTTAAATATGGAAAATGAGAATAATAAATTACAAAATGTTGGCTAAATAAAAAAATAGTCATAACAGAATATTAGGACGATTATAGTATTATTAATATTAGCAGGAATAACAATACTAACACTAACGGGAGAAAATGGGTTATTAAACAGAGCAAAAACAGCAGGAGAAAGAAACAAATATGAAACAGCAGAAGAAAAAGTAAAACTAGCAGTAATGTCATCAATGGGAACAAATGGGAGCATAGATGATGACTTATTAAAAGAAAACATAAATAGCATAGATGGGTTACAAGAAAAAGTAAATGAAATAAACTATGACCTAACAATAAAAGTAGATGGATATGAATTTAAAATAAGTAGTTTAGGAAAAGTAACAAGCACAGGACAAACAGTAGGAGGACTACCAGAAAACACACCTTCAACAAATGCAGGAACAGAAGTAGCATTAAAAGAAAATTGGGCAACAGAAACAATGAGAATAGTAAAAACAGCAAATGGAGAAGAAGAAAAAGAAGTAACAAAAGTATCAACAGTATATGCAGTATCAGGAGGAAACGGAGAAAGTGTACCAGTACCATATGACTTTTACTATGTAGGAGGAACAGTAAATTCAGGAGTAGTAATATCAGACAATGTAGTAGATAAAAATAAATATGCAGGAAAAGAAGATGTAGGGAAAGACTTGCAAGGAAATCAGTTTGTATGGATACCAAGTAGTATAGAAAATTATAAAAAACGTTCATGGGGATATGAAGAATGTTCTTATGATAGTAGAACAAATACAGCAGAAATAATACAAATTGAAAAATATGGAGGATTTTATGTAGGAAGGTATGAAGCAGGAACAAGTGAAGTTACATTAACAAATGGAAAGAAAATAGGAGATGAAAGATTATCATCTTGGGACAATAGAAGTTATGAAATATCAAATGTAACACAAGATAGTAAACCAACAACAAAAGCAAATGAAATACCATACTATCATACAAATGTAGAAATAGCAGAAACAATGTCAAAGAGAATGTATAATACAAATTGTGTAAGAAGTGGATTAATAACAGGTACTCGGGTGGGATGTAATGATGGACTTTATGAGTGACGAAGAAAATAAAAGCATAGGAAATGCAGGGAATAGTAGTAAATATACAGATTTAAAAGCAAATTGTACATGGGGAAATTATAAAAATACAACTTTAACCCAGTGTGAAGGAAAATACTGTATAATGGACAGCAATGGTAGTATAATATCAGATTGGGAAGAAAATACAACAAAAACAAATAGAGTTTCATCATATACATTGTTAACAACAGGGGAAACAGAAGAAGTAAAAAAGAAAAACATATATGATGTAGCAGGAAACTTGACGGAATGTGTGCAAGAAACAGCTGGTGGCATGTATACATCATATCGTGGTGGATGTTTCGCTAATAATTATGAAAGGTACACTGCTTGTTATCGCGAGTGCTTTGACTTTGGAAGTGCATTTACGACGCTAGGCTTTAGACCAGTACTTTATATAAAGTAAATAAATACATAAGCATATTTAAATTGTAGTTTTTTGAAAAACTTTGCTTATGTTATAAATGAGGAAAGCTAACTTATAATCTACTACATAAAGCTTCTTCTAAAAATTTATTTTAGAAGGGGCTTTTTATTTATATTGAAGTATATTTAATTTAAATCAGTTTTTATAAAAATTTTGCAACTTTTTTTATCTATAAATTATCTATTATATAGAATCGCGATTATACAATAATAAAATTGTTCTATTTGTGGAAGGAGTGAAGAAGTGGAAGAATTATTAAACAAAGCGCTAGAAGGAGATAAAAATTCATTTTCTTTAATATTCTTAGAATTACAAAAAGACATGTACAAAATAGCATTATCAAAAACAGGAAACAATGAGGATGCATTAGATGCAATACAAGAAACAATAGTAATTACATACAAAAATATGCGAAAAATAAAATCAAAAAGTTCTGTAAAGTATTGGATTATAAGAGTTTTAATTAACGAATGCTATAAAATACATAATAGGCAAAAGAAAAGTAAT
>CARBKU010000314.1:605-2144 GCA_948946035.1 uncultured Clostridia bacterium | reverse complement strand
AATAGTACAATGGAATTGGGCATATTTAATATCAAATTTTTAGAAATATTTGATATAGAAAAATTAGTTAGAATTACAAATTATGCAGAAATACAAAAAAATATGATAAAGTTAGGTAATGTACAAGGATCTGACATTATATTTAATACTATTTGCAATGACAGTAATAATTGGATAATGGAATTAGACTATGTAGTAAAAAACTTTAAAAATTTTCCAGAATTAATGCAAGACATTTCAAAAGAAAGTATAGACCAAAAAGATGCAAAAATGATTATACAAGTACTTTCTCAAAAAGAAAATTATTTTAATATATCAAATATTTCTGACGCAAGAAATTACTTTAATATTAGAAAAGATATCTGCCAAAAGATTTTAAATGACGAAGAAATAGAAAATTTGAACCCAGTTATTTCTAATTATTCTAATGAAAATAGAAAACGTTTTGCCATTTTAGAATTAATGTATGGAATAGACCTTGAAGAAGCGGAAAATTTAATTCAAAAATATGGAAAAGATATTGAAAAAACTGGAGCATATAAAAATGGAGATAAAACTGCATTAGAATTAGTTGGAATTAAGAGAATATTAGAATGTAAAAATATTAGCGAAAAATACAATACATATAAAAATGAAATAGACAATGAATTAGAAACAATAGAATATTCAAGTGTAGCTACCTTAGAAACTAATTGCATAAATATGTATGAAGATATTTATGCTGAAACATTGTATAAACCAAAAGAAGAAGATAAAGTTTCATTTATAGAATATGAAGGGAAAAAAATAGAAGTATATGAAATAAATGAAGACTTTAATATGTTTATAAGAGCAGAAGGAACAGGCAAAGGTGGATACAATTATGAAGAACCAGAGAATTTTGCAGATGAATTAGATAGTTCTGTTGAAGAATCACACGGAAGTTGTAGAAGTTTCATAAGTCAAGAACTTATATCTATTTTAGATTCTGAAGGACCAAAATTTGGGTATTCAAAATGTGATAAAGGTTCACTATTTTTAGTAGCACCATGGGATATTATGTCTAATGGAGCAAATGAACAATTCTCTACAGCATCTGCAAAATAGGACTTCGAATGTGGTATACAATATAGAATTCCAACAGAAATGATAAATAATACAAGAGATGAATATAGCGAATTTGTTTTTGAAAAGTTTGTATATAATAAAGATACGAAAAAGTTCAATAAAGATAAACCAGATTATGTTGTATATGTACAAGAGCCCAATATAGATAGACAACAAGATGAACAATGGAGAATAACAAAAAAAGCAGCTAGCCAACTAGGAATTCCAATTGTTGTTATAGATAGAGAAAAATTTGCAAAAAGAGAATTACAAAAAATAGAAGATTTAGAAGCAGTATTTTTAGGAAAAGTAGAAAATAAGGAAAATATACCAGAAACTGAACTACTAGAAAAAATAATTGTAAAATTTGAAAACAATGCAACAGGAATACAAACTTCTAGAACTTTGTATAATAAATATTTTACTAATGAACAAGGTTCAAATATGATAGGA
>CARBKU010000314.1:0-595 GCA_948946035.1 uncultured Clostridia bacterium | reverse complement strand
GGGAAAGATAAAAGAGTTAGACAATACTAATTTTGAAAAATATATTGAATTAGTAGATAAATTTGTAGAAGTTTTAAAAAATGAAGAAACAAAAATAAAAACTAATACTGGAAAAGAAGTGTCAAAAAGTAAATTTAATAATATATTAAATGCATTAAGAAAAAAGCAAAAAGAAGCTAAAGATAAAATATTAAAAGAAAATTTAGCCAAAAAATATAAGGAATTTAATGTAGACACAGAAGATTTATCAAAAAGCAAAGGAAGTTTAAAAAACGAAAAAGAAAAAGAACAAGAAAAGAATGGCCAAAACCAAACTCACTAAATATAAGGAATGGAGAAACATAATATGAATGAGAAAACAAAAGAAGATAAAGATAAATTGTATGAAAATTCTAAAATGGCAATAAAAATATTTGGAAAAAAAGAAGATAAAGCAATCTTAGAATTAATTAAAGAAACAAAAGAAAAGGAATAATGGAGATAATAAATATGGAAAATCAAACTAGGCTAATTTATACAGAAGTATACAATATATTAAACTTACTTGGCAAAGAATATATAAACAAGCTTCCAAAATCTTTATACGAAATTATAG
>CARBKU010000313.1 GCA_948946035.1 uncultured Clostridia bacterium | reverse complement strand
GGGTCTAAAAGTAAATACAGCAGAAATAAGCAAAGACAAAAATGACAGTGACACTCCAGACATAGACTCAGTTCCAAATAACAAAAAGCCAGGTGAAGACGACATAGACGACGCACCAGTAATACTAGCGACAAAAACAGGAGAACTAATAAACTTAAGTTATATAACATTAGGAACAATATCACTTGCAATAATTGGAGCAGGAGTAATGTTAATTAAAAAATATGTATTATAATATAAAGAAGCATTAGAGGCATTTACTAATGCTTCTTTTTTATATATTAGGAAAGTAATCTATTTTAAGTTAAAGTTATAGGGGCGGCTATTAGCTTGCTTAAAAGGTAAAGCCTCTTTCTTGTTGAATAGGAAAAATCGCAGATTTTGACTATTCAAGCAAAGAGAAAAATAGACAACAAAAATAACCCTAATTAAAGGGCAAAAAAATTAAAGATATTTAATTACCATTATACTCGTAAACAATACCAGTATAACCAACAAAATATTTAGGTTTCATTAAACCATTACACTTTTCACAATTGAACATAGGAGGATAAGAAGGGTCGCCAGGATCCATCATATCAAGTTGTAAGACAATATCAGTAGGGATAAATTCGTGAGTCTTACATTTAGTACAGATAAACTCTGTTTTATTTGGTCTATACATAATAGCACCTCCATAAATAACTTTAACAAGTATTATACTCCTTTTGAACAAGATAGTCAAAGTGAAAAGTATGACCACAACTACATACAAGAGGATCGTGGTGAAAAGAAAGCTCGATACGACATCTCCAATTTTTAAGTTGTTTTCTAAATTGAGAGACATGAGGTTTAAGCATGAAATTGAATTTGTCAGAATGTTTATGTTTTTTAGCATACAGGCCATAATATCGAACAACATTAAAATATCTATCATAGATGTGAATAATAAGTCTTTTAATAAATTCATAAGCATGAATGGTTTCTTCAACTCTTTGATTATCTTCGTGTCTATTATACCAAAAAGTAAGATATTCACCATCATAGTTAAGAATACGCGATTGAGCCATAGCAGGTTTTCCGCTGTAGCGAATAACATATTTAACAGTAGATTTAATATCACGAGCTTTAACTTTAGGAGCATGGACATAAAAACCGTTAGAAGAAGATTTATATATAAGATTTTTTAAAGCTCTAAATTTTTGCTTACCGAAATGTTTTTCAAGTAAGGAAAGAAGAGTAGCTTGAAAGCGGTTACGAAGCATAATATAAGGAAAAACTTCAAACTTTTTCCAAGGAGTAAAATTACCGAGAAGCACCCTCAGTAATAAGAACGTGAATGTGAGGGTTCCACTTAAGATCACGACCGAAAGTATGTAAAGTAGAAATAAAACCTGGAGTGAAGTTTTCTTTGTGATTTTGTTCATAGAACCAAGACAAAATAGTGGAAGATACAGCCTCAAAGAGCAAATTAAGTAAAGACCTATCATATTGAAATAAAGGCCATAATTTAGAGCTAATAGTAAAAGTCATATGTCTATGAGGACAACAAATACATTTAGCGGCAATAGTATCAGCTCTATCTAAGGTATACTTAGTACCACAAGAACAACAAAAGCGAGATTTACAAGTAAAAGGAACATACATATAATTGTTACAATTATCACAAGAATAAACAGCATAGCCATTAGAAAGAGAACCACAACCCATCATTTTTTCAACTTCAGAATGAACAACAGGTCTAATATTCAAGTTAGGGTTAGCATCTAAAAAAGAATACCAATGGTCGTTAAAAATATCTTTAATTTTAAACTTTGAATTACTATCATCAGGGTTATAAGTATGTTTAATTTCTTCATCTAAATAATCTAAAAATTCCATAAAAGAATTATAACATTTAGAGAAGAAAAATAAAAGGCACTAACTTAAATTAGTGCCAGCGTGGCGAAGCCACTTTTGTTCTAAAAAAATAAAGGCAGTTGACCAGACTGCCTTTGATTAGTTTGCACTAATCCTGAGAATTTTGGTTTTCATCATTTTCACTATTACTAAGTAATAATAAAACGATTAATCTCCAAATTAAATCGAAAGAACTCAAAATGTTCACCTCCTTCCTCAAAGATTTCCTTTGAAAAGGAGATCGGAAGAGCGTCGTGTAGGGAAAG
>CARBKU010000312.1 GCA_948946035.1 uncultured Clostridia bacterium | reverse complement strand
ATGATATAAATAAAATACAAAAAGAAAAAATAGATTATACCCAAATAGTAAAATACTACAAAAGAAAATTAGTAGATTATGGAGCAATGAAAACGATAAAAAATACATATAAATCAAAAGGAAAATACATTAAAATTAAGGAAGTAGCATAATATGTATGAAATAATATATGAAGATGTAGAAGAAAAAAACGAATATAAAAAAATAATAGAGAAAGTATTATCAAAATGCTTTGAAGAAGAAAAACTAAAAGATTTAAAATTGTGCATTACAATAACTTTAACAACACCAAAAAACATAAAAAAGATAAACAAAGAATATCGTAATGTAGATAAAGCAACTGATGTACTTTCTTTTCCCATGTTTGAAAAAGAAGAATTAGAAGTAAAAATAAAGAACCAAAACAATAAATATGAAGACATACTAGGAGATATAATAATATCAATAGAAAAAGTAGAAGAACAAGCCAAAGAATATGAACATAGTTTTGAAAGAGAATTAAGTTATATGCTTGTACATGGTTTTTATCATCTAATGGGATATGACCACATTCAAGAAGAAGACAAGAAAAATATGAGACTAAAAGAAGATAAAATTCTCAATGACTTAAATATAAAAAGAGATTAAAGGAGCTAACTATGAAAAAAAATGGAGCAAAAATAGCAATAGTTTTATTATCAATAATAATATTGGTAGCAGGAGGAATACTAGCATACAAAATCATAGAAGACAAAGAAGAAATTGGAACAATAAGTAATGAAAAAGAAGAATATAATACAAATAATAATATAGTAACTGCCAAATTAAACGAAGAAAAAATAAAAATATTTAAAGGAGAGGATAGACCAATAGCTATAATGATAGACAATCATAGTGATGCATGGCCACAAGCAGGTTTACAAGATGCATATATGGTATATGAAATAATAGTAGAAGGTGGAGAAACAAGATTAATGGCACTATTTAAAGGTGCAAATGTAGAAAAAATAGGACCAGTAAGAAGTGCAAGACATTACTTCATAGACTATGCAATGGAAAATGATGCTATATATGCACACTTTGGTCAAAGTCCACAAGCAGAATCTGATATAAAAAAATATAACATAAACAATATAAATGGAATATATGAAGATGGTGTAACATTTTGGAGAGTTAAAGATAAAAGTTCACCACATAATGCTGTAACAAGCACAACAAAAATATTAGAATCGGCACAAAGCAAAAAATACAATACAAAATCGTCTAAAGAAAGTGTTTTAAAATATACAATAGATGAAATTGAACTTGAAGAAGGAGAAGAAGCAACAAAAATAACAATACCACATTCTAACCTTCAAACTGTAATGTATTCATATAATAAAGAAAAACAAGTATATGAAAGATATGCTAGAAACAGAGAACAAAAAGACTGGGTTACACATGAAACAGTTACAACAAAAAATATAATAATAACAATGTGTGATAACTATACATTAACCGATACTGAAAATAAAGGTAGACAAGGACTAAAAAATATAGGTACATTTGATGGGTATTACATTACAAATGGAAAAGCAATAAAAATAAAATGTACAAAAAATTCAAGAGATGGAAAAACAAAATATCAAGACTTAAATGGAAATGAAATTGATGTAAATGATGGTAATACATTTGTAAATATATGTCCTAAAGATGCAAAAATAAAAATTGAATAATAAATAAAAAAGGAGAAAGATTAAATGATTATATATGATACAGCAAATAAATTAGCTCAAGAAATAAAACAATCAGAAGAATATATAAATTACAAAATGGCAAAAGAAACTCTAAATTTAAATACTGAACTAAAAAATAAAATTAAACAATTTGAAGAAATAAGATATAATGTACAAGTTGAAGTAATACAGACTGGAAAGCATAATGAAGAAGGAGAAAAAAAGGTACAAGAACTTTATCTCGAGTTAATACAAAATGATGAGGCTAAAAGATTCTTTGAAACAGAAACTAAATTTAACTTAATAATTGCAGACATAAATAAAATTATAGGTGAAGCAATAAAAGGTGTAATACAATAATGGAAGGAAAACAGGGATGGAATTTATTATATTACTAGTAATATTTTTGCTAATAACAATAATTTTAAAATATGTCTTTAGTTATAATATGAAA
>CARBKU010000311.1 GCA_948946035.1 uncultured Clostridia bacterium | reverse complement strand
TTATCTTCTGGTAATTCTTTTGTATGTATTAAATGTAATTGTAATAAACTTACATCAGCATAATTTATTTCTCCATCACCATTTAACTCACCTTTTGTAGCAAAATTACTTACTGCATAAATTACTCCTAAAAACACTATTAATAATAAAGCAGAAATTATACTTATTCTAGAAATATATTTAAGTTTACTTTTATTATTTTTTAAATGCTTTTTCATAATCTAATTAATCCCCCATTTCTTATATTTTTCTCTTTTTGTAAATTTCTAAAATAACTACTCACTTTGTAAATTTAATAGTCCTATTAATATTAATTTTAGTTGTGCTAAATCATTTATTGTAATTTCATCATCATCATCTATATATGCTGCTTTTAGTTCCATTCCTGTTAAAAGTTCAGATTCTATAAGATGTAATTTTAATTTTGCAAGGTCATTAATTGTAATTTTTGTGTCTTGATCTATATCTCCAATTACTATTAAAGTATATTGTAAAGTTTTTCCTACCTTTATTTTTACACCTGTTGATATGATGTCATTATCTTTCATTGTGTTTCCTTCTTTATCCACAAATGTCATTTCATTTTCTGTTGTTACATTTTCTTTAAATTGTTTTATTGTTGTTTCTGGTAAAATTCTTAATATATAGTCTTTTTCTATTTTGTATTTTTCTGAAGTAATTTTATCTGGTTTGTCTGGTTTATCTGGATTTTCAGGAATATCTGGTATTTCCTCTTGTTCTTCGATTATGTCTACTTCTACTTTTGCTTCATTTACTTGTATATCTGCTTTTCCTTCTGAAGATACTACATCTGTTATTTTTATTTCTGTTTTTCCTGCTTTTAATTCATTTTTTGCTTTTAAATTAATTTTCACTATGTCCTCTGGTGTTATACTTCCAGCTTTCTTTATTGCCACAAATTCTCCTGTTTCTTTATTATATTTTAGTTGTTCCCAATCATTTTGACTTGTAAAATTTTGCTCTGTTACTTCTTCAAAGATGTTTTTATCATATACTAAAGTCGCTTTATAAGCATTTATTCCTTTGCCTATTTCATTGTATTTGTCTAATCTAAATGTAATTGTTACTTCTTGTTCATCTTTTATTTCTGTCTCTGTACTACTAACTTTTGCTTCTAGTTTTATTGTGTCTGCTGAAACTAGGTTATATGATAGCAATAATGCTGATATAATAATTATTATACTGATTATTATTTTTTTACTTTCTTTCATAAATACTTACCTTCCCTTTTTATAATATTTTTAGGTTATTTTAAGGTTTTACCTATAAACCATTTTATTTTCAATAAATAGCATTTAAAAATCACATCTATATTATAGCAAATTACGTTATAATTTTCAACTATTTTCAACGTTGTTACGTTTATTTAATAAAAGTAATATTTATGTAATATTTCCAAATTTTGTATATTTTGTTATTGATTTCTAAGTAATTCTAATATAAATTTATAAATTAGTTGAATCTTATATACTTTAATAATGAAAAAAATTAAAATATTATAAAATATACACAAAATGAATCGATTTAATTATTATTAAATCAATATTTATATTGTGCAGAAAGTCCTCCTTACTCAGATAAATCGTTGTCAAAATCAAAGATTTTGACAACGATTATATGTGTAACGAACTTTCCTACAATATAAAAAAGTAGAATTTAGTCTTGAACAGAATGAATTTCTACTTTTAATTTTACATTTTGGGCATTTCCATAAATTCTTTAATTAGTATTTTCTCTTGGACTTTAAACTACAATTTACTTTTAACTAAATCTTATCTGAACAATGTTGTATTAGTGTCAATAATTTTTCTTTCTGCATTTTTTATTTTGCTTTTAGTACACAATAGTTAATATTTTACATATATTTTACTTTCTGCATTAACTGTAATTCCTGGTTTTGGAGTTTGCTCTTTTACTTTTGTATTTTCTTTATCTAATTCTTCATTATCATTTTCTATACTTATTTCTAAGGAACTCTCTTTTAATATTTTTTCAGCTTCATCTAGTGATTTTCCTGTAATATCAGGAACTTGAATTTGTTCTATCTCTTCTATTTCTTCTGCATTCCCTTGATTAACCTCTAAATATGGTAATATTTCACTAAATACTTGCCCTCCTACTGGTGCTGCAACACCACCTCCTTG
>CARBKU010000310.1 GCA_948946035.1 uncultured Clostridia bacterium | reverse complement strand
AGTGTAAAAAAATCATATATTATAACCTACTCTTGTAAAAAGTCGAAACTTAAATTTCAAATAAAGTTCTATCTAAATAAAAAATTTATATGATATATAATATATAATATAACCAATTAATTTTAAAAGTTACATTAAAATTGAAAAAAAATTTTTATTAACAAGATATATAGATACCAAAAATACGTTAAAAATATGCTTTTGCTGTTAATTATAATATTAAAATATAATGAAAATTAAATTTTTTGTAAAAAAAAGAAGGAAAAACTTTTTTTGTGAAGAATAATATAAATGTACATAAGATTAAACTAATATGTACAAAATAAAATTAAAACTTAAGGAAGGCGGTGCACACAATGCAAATAACAGATGTACGTTTAAGAAAAGTAAATTCAGAGAACAGAATGAAAGCTGTTGCTTCTGTAACATTCGATAACGAATTCGCAGTTCACGATATCAAAGTTATCGAAAGTCAAAATGGATTATTTATAGCTATGCCTAGTAGAAAAACTCCAAACGGAGAATTTAGAGATATAGCTCATCCAATTAATGCTGAAACTAGAGAAAAGATTCAAAAAGCTATATTAGAAGCTTATGAAGCTCCTGAAACAGAAGAATCAGCAGAATAATAAATAAAAAGGAAACCTATAAAAGGTTTTCTTTTTTGTGTATGACGGAAAGTTACTACTAGGGCTGAGCAGTAACAACGAAAACTCATATTATACTAGACTATTAAAAAATCTCTTGCTTTTTTACACATATTGAAGTATAATTCTAAAACAAATATATAAGAACAATTAACATTTTTCATTTACTAGTAGGACAACAATTTCTAGAAAAAATTATATATTAAATATATTAAAAAAGGGAGAGAGAGTATGTTTGTTTCTGTATTAATAGTTGGTTCTGGTGTAGGTGGAATGTCAGTAGCATGTAATTTATCAAAAAAACATATAGATTATTTAGTAATTACTAAAGCTAGTAATTATTTAAAATCAAACTCTATAATTGCACCAGCAAATATGAGATTTTTTGATGATTATAAAAAAGGTATAAACATGTATATGGAACAATGCAATGGAAACTATAGAAAGTATATATTCAAATCAAAAATACCTAATAGACACTCTAAATGATTTAAATATAAAATTTAAGAAAACTCCAATTGGTGTAATTCCTACTAATAATGATAATTTATTACAAGGAACATTTCTAATAAGAAGTTTTAAAAAGAATGTTAAAAATATTTTAACAGAAACATTTTTAGTAGATATAAAGATACATGAAAACTATGTGGAATGTTTAATATTTAATAAAACTAAGGGGTTTATTCATATAAATTGTGGAGCATTAGTAGTTTCGACAGGAGGTTTTGCTAACCTTTTCAAATATAATGATAATAGTTGTACAGCAACTGGTGAATGTACATATTTACTACAAAAATATACAAATAAATTAAAAGGAATTTCAACTATAATGTTTCATCCGTTTAGTATTCAAGAAGGAAAAAGAATGCTCACAGGAGATATAGTATCACTAATAGATAATATTTATGAAAAAGATACATATGGAAATTTTATACCGCTTAAAATGAAAGAAGAAACATTATATGCGATAAAAAATAATTCATATCATAATAAAAAAATGTTCACAGAAATCTTAGGAACATTTATAAATAAAGAAGTATATTTAAAATTTAAAGAAGATATTAATATAAAGCAAAAATTAATTGATTTAGGATATCCATCAAAAATATTAATAAATAATATGATTAAGATTAATCCAACAGTTCATTATACTTCTGGTGGAATAGTTACTAATAAAGAATTTAAAGTAACTGACAGAATATTTGCAAATGGAGAAATTATTTTTGATGGAATAAAAGGAATAGGAAGGTTACCAGGACATCCATTTTCTTCTGCTATAATAGGCGGAAAAATTGTAGCAGATTCAATAGAGAAAATGGAAATTGCAGTTATAAAGCAAGAAAGTAAATTTGACATAACAGATAAAATAAAATCATATAATGAGGTATCATCTATAAAATATGAAAAATTATTAAAATATTATGCAGATGAATGTATTAGTTTATTAATATTAAAGAATATGGATAATAAAAAAATAATAAATTTGAATGAAAAAATGCAAACTGATATAAAAAACATA
>CARBKU010000309.1 GCA_948946035.1 uncultured Clostridia bacterium | reverse complement strand
TACTTTGGAATTGGACAAAAAAAATATAGAACCAAAATTAGATAATTTATCTAAAATCGAAGAAAAATTAGTAATAAATAACGAAAAAATGTTAGCATTAAAAAGCTTAGAAAAAAGCATTAACTTAGCAAAAGAAACTCTAGCAGAGTCATATGAAGAAATGAAAAATACAGTAACGCCTAAATTTACAGATAACTTATCAGAAAATATTTCGAAAATTACAAATGGTAAATATAATAATACAAAATTTAATGATGAAGAAGGATTAATAGTTGAGTTGGAAAATGGTAATTATGTTTCAGCTGTTCAATTAAGTGTTGGGACTATAGAACAATTGTATTTATCATTAAGGCTTTCTATGGTAGAAGAATTATCAGAGGAAAGAATGCCAATAATTTTAGATGAGGTTTTCGCATTTTATGATGATAAAAGATTAGAAAATGTATTAAAATATATTAGTGATAGATTTTCTAAAAATCAAATTATGATTTTTACTTGTACAAATAGAGAAAAGAAAATTTTAGAAAAATTTAATATTAAATTTAATTACATAAATTTATAGGGTAGAAGAAAAATGATTTTGGGGACAGAGGAAAAAAACATTATTCAAATGAATCTTGATAAATATGCCAATTTGTGGTAATATAATAATATTAAAAAGAAGCAAAGGAGAATATTTATGTTTGAAAAGTTAGAAGCAGTTGAAAAGAGATATGAAGAACTTACAAGATTAATAGCAGACCCTGAAGTAATATCAAATCAAGCAGAATGGCAAAAGTTAATGAAAGAACATGCAAGTATTGAGGATATAGTATTAAAATTTAGAGAATATAAGAAAGCACAACAAGATATGCAAGAAGCAGAAGAATTAATGCAAGATCCAGATATGAAAGAATTAGCAGAAAGTGAATATTATTCTGCAAAAGAATTATTACCAAAAATAGAAGAAGAATTAAAAATACTATTAATACCTAAAGACCCAGATGATGATAAAAACATAATATGTGAAATTAGAGCAGGTGCTGGAGGAGAAGAAGCGGCATTATTTGCTGGTACATTATTTAGAATGTATACTATGTATACCGAGAAAAAGCATTGGAAATTAGAGGTATTAAATGAAAATGACACAGGATTAGGTGGATATAAAGAAATATCTTTTATGATTACAGGAAAAGGTGTATATAGTAGACTAAAATTTGAAAGTGGAGTACATAGGGTACAAAGAGTACCAGATACAGAAAGCAGTGGTAGAATACATACATCTACTGCAACAGTTGCTATGCTTCCAGTTGTAGAAGATGTAGAAATTGAAATTAATCCAGCAGATATTAAAATGGAAGTATTTAGAGCATCTGGTGCAGGAGGTCAACACATCAACAAAACTTCATCAGCTGTAAGATTAATACACGAACCAACAGGAATCGTTGTAGAATGTCAAACAGAAAGATCACAATTCCAAAATAAAGATAATGCCATGAAAATGCTTAGAACAAAACTATATGAAATAGAAAAACAAAAACAAGATAGTGAAATATCAAATGCGAGAAAATCACAAGTTGGTTCAGGAGATAGAAGTGAAAAAATTAGAACTTACAATTATCCACAAGGAAGAATTACAGATCACAGAATAGGTTTAAGTATTTACCAAATGGAAAATTTTCTAAATGGAGACCTTGACGAAGTGATAGACAATTTAATTGCAGCTGATAGAGCAGAAAGATTAAAAGGAGAAGAAGATTAATAATTAAGAAATATCAAAAATTAATTTTTTTGATATTTTTAATATAAGGAGGAAATAATGAAAATATTAGTAATATCTGATATACATGGATCTAGTTATTATGCGAAAAAAATAAAAGAAATATATGAAAAAGAAAAAGTAGATAAATTAATACTATTAGGAGACTTATATTATCATGGACCTAGGAATCCATTATCAAATGAATATAATCCGCAAGAAGTAGCACAAATACTAAATAATCTAAAAGATAATGTAAGATGTACAAAGGGAAATTGTGATGCAGAAGTAGATGAAATGATATCTGAGTTTCCATTTGAAAAAAATATTGAAATGGATATAAATGGATACAAATTCTTTTTTACACATGGTCACAAATATAATATGGATAAATTACCAAAAGAAGAATAGATCGGAAGAGCGTCGTGT
>CARBKU010000308.1 GCA_948946035.1 uncultured Clostridia bacterium | reverse complement strand
CTACACTCTTTCCCTACACGACGCTCTTCCGATCTCTAGGATTTGAAGAATTTACAATATGCATAAATAACAGAAAAATATTAAATGGATTATTTGAAAGTTTAGGGCAAAAAGAACAAGCAACAGAAATATTAAGAATTATAGATAAAATAGAAAAAATAGGAAAAGAATCAGTAATAGAAGAACTAGAAAAAATTGGGGTAGACAATAAATCAATTGAAGAGATTATAAGCTTTATAGAAATTGAAGGAACAACAGATGAAAAAATATCAAAACTACAAGATTTAGGAATAGCAAACGAAACATTTAATAAAGGTATAAATGAATTATCAGAAGTAGTAAAATATGTTAGAACATTTGGAATACCTGATTCTAATTTTAAAGTTGATTTAACAATTGCAAGAGGGTTAGATTATTATACTGGCACAGTTTATGAAACATTTTTAAATAAATATAGAGAATTAGGAAGTATCTGTTCTGGTGGAAGATATGAAAATCTTGCTGAATATTATACAGACAAAAAGTTACCTGGTGTTGGAATTTCGATTGGTTTAACAAGATTATTTTATAAATTAAATGAGTTAAATTTAATTAAAGTAAATAAAAAATCAATATCAGATGTTCTTGTAATACCTATGGTAGATGATTTAAAAATACCTATTTCTGTTGCAACAAAGTTAAGAAATCTAGGAATTAATACAGAAATTTATTTAAACAATAAAAAATTGAAAGCTAAATTTAAGTATGCTGACAAATTAAAAATTCCTTTTGTAATTGTAATTGGAGAAGAGGAAGTTAATTCTAATATTGTTACATTAAAAAATATGGAAACAGGAGAAGAATCTAAGATAAGTATTGATAAAATTGAGGAAATAAATTTGAAATTTTAAACAAATATTTAGTTGAATTTTTTGTTAAGTCTTGTTAAATTTTCAAAAAGAAATATTAACAAGGCTTATTTTATTGTATAGGAAAAATCTCCGATTTTTCTATACAACAAAAATACATTCCACAGAAAATTCTTACAGAATTTTCGCGGACAAACAAAGACGGGGCATGTAAATTATCTAAAATATCAAAAAAATTTAATCAGGCCTCTTTTGTTCTACAATAAAATTACTTATAAAGTAAAGTAATTTTATTTTTGTGTTTCTTTATAATATTTTCTTCTTTTAAATATCTAAGCTCTCTCATCATAGCACTTCTATCAACACTTAAATAATCTGCTAAATCTGTTAAAGAAAAAGGCAATTCAAAAGTTTTACTTAAGTTTCTTGAAGAAAGAAAAGTAAAATAGCCTAACAATTTATCTCTAGTTGACCTTTTAGACAATAGTTCTATACGCATATTCAAATTAGTAACTTTAGTCAAAATCAACTCTGGAAGGTTTTCAGATAATGTTTGATGAAATTTACAAGTGTTTTTACATTTATGGTGAATATCCTCATAAATATAAGTAAGAACTTCGCATTTAGAATTAGCTTCAACTAATAATTCATTATTAGTTGTTATATTATAAAACACTTCGCCAAAAATATCATTTTTTGAAATGTGTTCTACAATGGTTTTATTTCCATTTAAATCATATCTAACTAAATCAGCATTTCCACTTTTTAAAATACAAAATTGATTTCTTTTGGCTATATATGTAGTTATAACTTCGCCTTTTGAAAAAGTTTTTATTTGAACTTTTTTACAACTATTTTCAAAATCTGTAATAAAATTTGTTATATTAAAACTAATATTCATAAGTACTCCTAACATTTTATTTAAGTTGATTTGGAAAATGATTTTCTCATCTATCCACAAAATCATTATATAGTAAAAAAGTTGCAAAAGCAACAAAAACACTGAAATATTTTTGTAATATAATTGTAATAAAACATTAAAAGTTAGAGACAAGCATGTTGCAAAACTGGAAAAAATTATCTTTTGATTTTTGTTGCTTTTGCAACAGAATATAAAAAAACTTAATATATAATAAATCCATACAAATATTAATAGGGGGAATAAAAAATGAAAGTAATCAAAAGAGATGGAAGAGCCGTAGACTATGACAGAGAGAAGATTAAAATAGCTATAGAAAAGGCAAACAAAGAAGTAAAACCTAAAGAAAGGGCAAATAAAGAAGAAATTAAACAAATAACTTTGTATATTGAAGAACTAGACAAAA
>CARBKU010000307.1 GCA_948946035.1 uncultured Clostridia bacterium | reverse complement strand
TTATAAAACTACTATTGATGCAATAAATCATATTGTAGGTTTTTATAGAATATTAGGAATTTACAAAAAACAAAATTAATATTAAAATATGTAGAAATGAGGTTTAAAATGATATCTAATAAAATGCAAAAATTAGTAAAAAATAATTCTGTTATAAGACAAATGTTTGAAGAAGGAAAAAAGTTAGAAAAAATATATGGAAAAGAAAATGTATATGACTTTAGTTTAGGAAATCCTAGTATCGAAGCACCCAAAAAAGTAAATCAATCTATAATTGAAATTATAGAAAAAGAGAACTCACTTCAAATTCATGGATATATGAATAATGCAGGTTTTGAAGATGTAAGAGAAACTATTGCTAATTCCATTAATCAAAAATTTAATACTAGTTTTACAAAAGAAAATATTATAATGGTATGTGGTGCTGCGTCTGGAATCAATATAATACTAAAAAGTATACTTAATCCTAATGATGAAGTAATTACATTTGCCCCATATTTTATGGAATATAACAATTACATTGAAAATTATGATGGAAAAGTAGTTGCAGTTTCTCCAAACACTAAAGATTTTCAACCTAACTTACAAGAGTTAGAAAAAAAGATTACTAAAAATACAAAAGCTTTATTAATAAATACTCCAAATAATCCTACAGGCGTAATTTATTCTAAAGAAACTATTGAAAAAATTTCAAAAATATTAGAAGCAAAGCAACATGAATATGGACATGAAATATTTTTAATTTCAGATGAGCCTTACAGAGAACTAGCATATGACGAAAATGAAGTGCCTTATGTAACTAAATATTATAGTAATACATTTGTTGTATATTCTTACAGTAAATCATTATCTTTACCAGGAGAACGAATTGGATATGTAGTAGTTCCTTCCAAAATGGAAGATAGTTCAAATATAATTAATGCTTTAACAATAGCAAATAGAATTATAGGTTGTGTAAATGCTCCTTCACTTATGCAAAAAGTAATAATGAATTGTATAGATGAAAAAGTTGATTTAACATCTTATGATACTAATAGAAATTTGCTATATAATACATTAACAGAATATGGTTTTGAATGTATAAAACCACAAGGTGCATTTTACTTATTTGTAAAATCTCCAATTAAAGATGATATAGATTTTTGTAGTAAAGCAAAAGAATTTAATATATTATTAGTGCCAGGTAGTTCATTTGCATGCCCTGGATATGTAAGAATTTCTTATTGTGTATCAACAGAAACAATAAAAAATTCGTTACAAGCATTTAAAAAGCTTGCAAATAGTTTACAATTAAAAGGAAAGTGAAATTAATATGGGTTTAAATATAGGAATTATAGGAATTGGATTTATAGGTGGTTCATTAATAAAAAGTTTAAGTAAATCTAAAAAAGTAAGTAGTATACTTGCATATGATACAAATAAAAGTAGTTTAGAAAATGCATTTAATGATGGTTTTATAACTGATTATACTATAAGTGTAAATGAGAAATTTTCAAATTGCGATATAATATTTATTTGCACTCCAGTAAGTTACATTCTACATTATGCTAAAATATTAAAAGATATAGTAAAAAATGACTGTATTATTACAGATATAGGTAGTACAAAAAAAACTATTATACAAGGAGTAGAAAATTTAGAAATAGAATTTGTTGGTGGACATCCTATGGTTGGATCAGAAAAAAATGGTTATAATACATCAAAAAACTTTTTATTTGAAAATTCTTTTTATATAATAACAAAGACTAAAAAAAATAAAGATATTTCTATAGAAAAATTGAAAGAAATTATATTAGAATTAAAAGCAATACCAATTATTATTGATGCTGAAGAACATGATTATATTGTATCAATAATAAGCCATGTCCCACATGTAATTGCTGCAACATTAGTAAATTTACTTGAAAATTTAGATGATGAAAATCAAACTATGAAAATGTTAGCTGCTGGTGGTTTTAAGGATATTACTAGAATAGCCTCTTCTGACCCAATAGTATGGAGCAATATTTGTAACGAAAATAAAGATAACATTATTAAAATTTTACAATTGTTTGTGAATATGCTTAATAATTTTATTACTAATATTAATGATAATGAAAAAATTTTTAATTTTTTTGAGTCTTCCAAATTATATAGAGATAGTTTTATAAATAAAAAAATTAATGGTAACTCTATTCCAGAATTAA
>CARBKU010000306.1:1220-2192 GCA_948946035.1 uncultured Clostridia bacterium | reverse complement strand
AATTAAGTCACATAGTTTCTTAAATAATTCACTCTGTTTCTTTTTTTCTTCTTCATATTTTTCAACATTTACTATTAATTCTAATGGCTTGGCTATTTCTAACCTAGAATTGTTTCCATCAAATGAATTTATAAAATTTTGATAACTTTCACAAAAAATCCTATACACCATACTTCTCCTTAAATATCTTCAATTTTCTTTCAAACTCTATCTTTTTACTTTCAAATAAATCTTCTCTATTTAAAATTTCTTCTATAATACTATTTATCATCTCTTTATTACAGTTAGGTATTATTTGATTTAAGTCTTCTATATCTTTTTGGGCAAGTCTTATTATTTTGCTTACTACAATATCTTCTTTTGAAAGAATATATACATTAATATATTGAAATTCTTTTAGTTTTGTTGCTCTCTCTTTGTATGTTGGTGATAATATTGTGCTTTGATATTCTAACATATCATAATCCCTTAGCAATACAAATACTTTTCCATATTTTGCTGGATATCCTAAATCAACATTTTGTTACTTCTTCCATCTCATGAATTACTTCCATTATATTGTCTTTAATCATAATTTTTCCTCCTAGCAATTCTTTAGATATATTTTATACTTTTTTTACTAATTTATCAATTAAATTTCAGATAAATTTTCTAATAGATAATTCATTGCTTCTTCTAATACCTTTTCCTATCAAATGAAGTATCATAATATTTTATATTTCATATAAAGCCTCTTCAAAGCATTGCTATACCTTGCTCTGTAAATACATATAGCATATACTTTCTAGTTACTTTTCTTTTATTATTAGTTTGATTATTTTACTATTCATAGTCTTCATTTTCCTATAAATTCCATATATTATTGAATAAAATATTCAAATAAATCTTTTCCACTATTAAAATGTAAATTTGCTAAATGACAAGTTTTTTCACAAAAATGTTTATACTTTTGTTTTTGATTATTATTTCCAT
>CARBKU010000306.1:0-1210 GCA_948946035.1 uncultured Clostridia bacterium | reverse complement strand
ATTAAAAATGGTACACAACCTCTTTCATGTTTTTTGGTAGAGCAATATGTATAATGGTCCGTAACAATCATTAATTTAATACTTTCATCTGCTTTTCTTATTTCATCTAAAATGACTTTTACAACTTTTTCATCAATTTTTTCTATTGAACTAACTTTTTCATATAAATTTCCTTTATGTGAAACTTCATCTGTCATATTAATATGTAAAAATATTATATTATTTCCTTTTCTTATTTCATTTATTGTTGTTTCTACTTTAGACTCTAAATCTGTATCAAATCCGCCCTGTAGCACCTTTAGGGCAAATTACCTTTAATCCTTCTAATTCTCCTAACATTTTCAAAAAATGTGTTCCAGTTATCAATGTTCCTTCTGTTTCAACTCTTTTACTGAATGTATCAAACTTCCAATAATAATCTCCTTCTGAAAATAAAAGTGAATTTAGTTGTTGTTTATGTTCTTGAATCCTTTTTATATTAATAGGATGATTCTTTAATACTTCATGTGTTTCCACATAAATATCTTTAAAAATATCTGCATTTTTACCTATAGGTAGAACATCAGAAATTCTTTTTCCCTCTATTTTATATGTATCTTTAAAGTCAACTTCTATATTATTTTGATTAATTAACAAAATAATTTCGTGGTCTTTATAAATTTTAAATACTGCATTATGTTTTTTTACAGAACTCAAATTATTTAATAGTTCTACTAATATTTTTATTTCTTCCTTTGAAATATCCTGTATTACATCCTTTAAATCTATTCTAAAATCATTAATAGAATTTTCTTCTATAGAAATCCATTGGCACATTACAGCATATTGCTTGTCTTTATAATCTTCTAAATTTAATTTCGCAGTAAATGGTCCAAATTTCATGCATCGTTTTGAAAAATCAACTCCCAGCAAACTCAAATTCCCATAATAGCTACCACAAAAAAAATCATCTGGTATAGTATTAACTGTTCCGATTTCTGATTTTTCTATAATGTTATCAATTATTGGTGTTCTTGCATATTCTAATGGAGTCTGACCATTTAATTCTTCATATTCTTTATCTGCTAGTCCATCGCATTGAATGATTACTTTCTTTATCATAATTTAACTACATACTCCTGTACTTATATATATTTGTTCGTGTGCCAAATTTATGAAATAAATTTGTGTACAATGTGTTTTATATAATAGAAAGTCAGTATGACTTTCC
>CARBKU010000305.1 GCA_948946035.1 uncultured Clostridia bacterium | reverse complement strand
TCATTTTCATATTTTTGCTTATACTCTAAATATTCTTTTCTTGTTATATCTTCATTTTTCCAATCTTCATATAATCTCATTTTAAAATTTGATATTTTAGAAATCTCATTTTGTTTTGCAATTATCATATTTTCGATGTTTTCATTTTTAGTATTTTGAAAACTGCTATCATTTATTTGTTTTACCATTTCTTCTGTATTAATTAATAAATCAATATGTAAATTAATGGCTTTCAAAACTACTTTTTCCAAGTTCTCCACTTTAATAGAATGTTTTGTGCATAAGTTATTTGATTTTTTTCTATAGGTACTACAAATATAATATTCATATTTGCTTCCACTTTTATTGGTACTACTTTTTTTATTCATTGCTCTTTTGCAATCTGCACATTTTAGGAAACCCGCCCATACTGATAATTCTTTTGTTTTTTGGGATACCTTCGTATCTCTCCTACTTAGCTCTTGTGCTTTTTTAAAAATTTCTTTATCAATTATTGGCTCATGGGTATTTTCTACTTTTACCCATTCTTCTTTTGGAACTACCTCAACTTTATGAACTTTGTAACTTTTTGTTCTTCTTTTTCCCTGAACAGTATTACCTATATACACTTCATTATTTAAAATATTTCGTATTGTTGAAGGTGTCCAAGTATATGTATTATCTTGAATTCCATAGTTATTATAATTTTGCTCAAGCTCTAACTTCTTATGTCCTGTAGGATTTAAAATACCTAAATCATTTAATCTATGACAAATGGCTATCTTTCCTAGTCCCTCATTCACATTCCAATCAAATATATTCCTTATAATATCTGCAACACTCTTATCAATTATTAACTTATGCTTATCTTTTGGATCTTTGATATATCCATAAGATGGAAACGCCCCTATAAACTCTCCTTTTTTCTTTTTCCCATTTAATGATGTTCTAATTTTAATTGATGTATCTCTACAATATTCATCATTTATTAGATTTTTGAATGGTACTAAAATTGTATTTGTACTTGCTGGATTTTTAAAACTATCTACTGAATCGTTAACGGCAATAAATCTTATATTAAATAATGGAAAGACTTGCTCTATATAATTTCCTACTTCTATATAGTTTCTCCCAAGTCTTGATAAATCTTTTACAATCACACAATTAATCTTTCCGTTTCTCATATCTTCTAGTAATTTTTGAAATGAAGGTCTATTAAAATCTGTTCCTGTAAATCCATCATCTATATATGTATCATAAACTATCAAATCATCATGTTCTTCTATGAATTCTTTTAATAGTGTTTTTTGGCTTGTTACACTATTACTCTCTTGCTTATCTTTTCCGTTATCTTCATCTTCTTGTGAAAGCCTTATATATAATGCAACAGACCATATTTTTTTACTTACAATATTTTCATTAGAAGAATATTTTGATTTTCTTCCTGCCATTAGTATTTTACCTCCCTTCGGTATATAGTGTAACGTGTCCAATTAAAAAAATCAGCCCATTTTGCTAAAACTGTTAAGATTGATTTGTTACAGTTTAAGAAATGCAAAATTGCAAAGCAATTTTACTTTCCTACCTTTTGTTTTAAAATATTTAGTATGCATTCATTAAATTTTTTGTAATTTTCGGAATATTCTATATTTACAACTATATCTCCAACTTTTAACATATATGGATTTTCTGTTTTTTTTAGATAATCGATAATCTTTTCTGGCATTTTTTAATTACCTTCCTTTAATATTTTTGATATTTAAGTTTATTAGTTTTAAAAAAATTTATTACTTTTTCCTTCTACTAGGTATATGTCACTAATAACTTAAAAACCGGTAATTTTTATAAAAATTCATAAAAAAATAACTAGATAATTAGTTTTTTACTAATTTCTAGTTATTTTTATTTATACTTTCCTTTAATTCGGCTTCTAACTTACTACACATTTTCAAAAAATGTTCTTCATTACTATTGTTTTTTCTCCTCTTCTATTAATCCTATTTCTTCAAATCCAGCTTCTTCTAGTCCTAAAGCTAATCCACCAGCTCCAGAAATAGTTCTATACATTTTTTCTTCATAATCTTCTCCTTAAAAAATCTGTTTCATTCCTATTTTTTCAACATTCATTATTAATTCTTTATATTTTCTACCATATGCAAATGATTGAGGTGCTGTAAATTGATACTTTTTTATCAATTCATTCAAACTAATAG
>CARBKU010000304.1 GCA_948946035.1 uncultured Clostridia bacterium | reverse complement strand
TTATATGCATGTCATTTTTTTTTAGAACCATTTTTTATATAAATATTATTTTTTCTATTTGCTTATTTTCAATTAATTTATTTACCTCTAAATTACTTTTAATATCTTCTATTGTTTTTCCATGCATTGTAAATATTCCTTTTACTCCAGAGGTTATTGCCTCTCCGAATTGCTTGTATATCTTCTTTTGAACCTATTTCATCACAAGCAATAACTTCTGGTGCCATTGACCTTATTAGCATCTTCATACCTTTTGCTTTTGATATATTTTCTATAATATCTGTTCTAATTCCTACATCATTTTGTGGCACTCCCATGTACATTGCTGCAATTTCTCCTCTTTCGTCTACTACACCACAAGTTTTCCCATTAAAACTCATTTCTTCTATTCCATTGCTTATTCTTCTTATTGCATCTCTTAAAATTGTTGTTTTTCCTTTTCCTGGAGGAGAAACTATTAAACTTGTATATATTGTGTTTTCTTCTTTATTTATAATTTGTCCAAGTATTTTGTTACTACAATTAAATACTTCCCTTGCAATTCTAAAATTTAGACTTGTTACATATTTTAAATTTATAATATTATTATTTTCTGTTACTGCTGTTCCTGTTATTCCAACTCTATGTCCACCTTTTACAGTTATAAATCCTTCGCATATTTGGTTTTTATATGCATATATTGAATTGTTACATATTTTTTCTAATATTTGTAATATTTCTGATTGTGTTACAATGTATTCTATTAAAATATCTGCTTGTCTTAATTTTAGTAAAATTGGTTTATTAACACGAATTCTAATTTCTTGTATTGTGCTTGATACTTGATTGTTTTGTTCTATTGTATATAACAAAATATTATATATGTTTGTAGGAAAATATTTTAATATTTCTTCAATTCTATTCATTTCTTTCCCCTCAATTTTTATTTTTTATAAGGCAATCGCTTAACATTTTTCATTGTTTATTAAGATTATTTACTCGATCCCAAAGGGGTATAATTATATATTTTTGCACTTGCCCCATTCTAAAAATTCTAATAAAAAGTTTTAACAAACTTTTTAAGAATTTTTGAACGGTTATCCCGGAACCATTTAAAAATATATAATTATAACCCTTCTCGCGCTATTTAAAGACTAAATTTAAACAATGAAAAATGTTATAAATATTTAAGCGATTGCCTTGATTTTTTTGCATAATAAAAAAGCATACAATATTATATGCTTTTTTATTATTTTTAGAACTTTATTTTTTATTAATAACTACTCTAAATATCATTCCTGAATCTTCATCTTTTTCAAATCCTATTTCATAGTCTGTATCTGATTCAATTTCACTTTTTATTAAAGTTATATTTTCTTCTGTTGATTCATATTCTTCACCATCAAAATTAACTTCTTGAATTTTATTTTCTTCTGTTTCATTACTATTTTGTATTGTAGACAATAATCCTTTTACTGTAAATCCTTTATTTGTACCTTCATACGCTTCAAATTTTTCATTAAATGTTGATACAGATAAATTATCCATATTATTATTTATAGTTGTGGCATTAAGTCCACTTGTAAATAATGTTGTTAATGGTGTAGCATATATTAGTGGATTTTCGTTTTCTGTTAGTCCTAATCTTTCCATTAAAAATTTATTAACATCAACCATTCTTTCTGTAATTGCTATTTGTAAAGTAGTAGCTTGTTCTTCATTATAATCTGTTAATATCATAATATTATCATCATCGAAATCTTCTATATCTACATTATCAACAAAATTAACTTCATTATTATAATAATATACATAATTTTCAGAACCTGTTATAATTCCTAATTCATAGTCCTCTGTTATTGTTTGTAATGATTGTAATCCTGAATATCTAGCATTTAAATATATTTTTATGCTTTCATCATCATCTTTATCTTCTTTTATTTCTAATGAAAAATTATATTGTTTGCTATTTCCAGATTCTTGCTTTTCTATTACTAGTTTTACAATATCTGCATCTATTTCTATTTTAGTTAATTTTTTATTTTCCACATGCACTGTTATTTGAAGTTTTAAATCTTCAAAGTCATCACTATCGTTTAATGCTTCTATTATTTCTTCAATATCACTTTTTGTAATTTTTGAGCTGTTATCTAATAGACCTATATATTCGTTCATTTTGTCTAATGTTTCTTGATCATTATTTAATGTTTCAAATA
>CARBKU010000303.1:1745-2201 GCA_948946035.1 uncultured Clostridia bacterium | reverse complement strand
ACTAAAGAATTTTACTATTGCAAATACTAAATCACGAATACAAATGCCAAAAGCATATTTTAAAAAATGTATATTATCAGCATTAGATCAAACTGAATTAAGTACGCAATATGATGTAGATACGATAATAAATGAGATGTCTAACTATGAAGGAGGATAATATGGCAGTTAGAGAAGATGAATTAGTTTCAAGATTATTAAAAACTTGTGAGAATTGTGAATGGTGTGTTCCATCTTTAAATAGTGAATTTCCACATTGCTTATTAAATGGGCAGCAGAAAGGTTTATTTGAATATTGTGAATTATTTAAAACAAGAACAGGAATGCACATAAGTATGTAGGAGGAATTATGATTATGTATATATTAGTTTTTATAATAGGATTTGTAATAGGTTGTATGGCATATTCTGATGCAATATTTATAGAGTTGAGAAAATGTAAGACTATACAAGAACT
>CARBKU010000303.1:0-1735 GCA_948946035.1 uncultured Clostridia bacterium | reverse complement strand
TTAAAAGTAAATATAATACAAAATAATAAATTATATTCAAATTAGCGATTTTTAGAAACAAACACAACCTAGAAAAAATATACAAAGGAAGGACGGAACAATTATGATAATTGAAGATATGCAGCAATCATTAGAATTGCTAGAAAATATTAAATATTTCTTTTATGACATTGAAGAAACAGAAAAGAAATTAAGTGCAGAATTATATAACAAAGAAGGCGAAAGAGATGACCTTCTACACGAAATTGAATTAAGTAAATTAAATGCTATTGAAATAATGGCAACATACAAAAAATTAGAAAAAGTATTACAAGAAAGAAGAATAATCAAAGATAAAATAGATTTAATAAATACCATAAAGCCATACACCAGTAAGTTTATAACAAAAGGTATTTGTGCAGAAACTGACGCAACTATAAAAAATATAGAAACATTGAAAAGTAATCAAGAAAATAGAAAATATACACCTAGAATATTAAAGGTCCTAAAATGTGCGAAGGTAAAGAAGGAGGAATAAATATTATGGATGATTATAGAAAAATCCAAGAAATGCAAAAGATAAATAGAATTAAAGAAAATAACGACTGCTTAACTTGTGAGGTTGTTATAACAAAAGAATTTAGAGAAGCACCAATATCAATTGTGCAAGGAAATGGTGGACCCATTGAAATGGCACAAATGGTAAAAACTCTAATAGATGTTGCAGAATCATTAAAAATGGAATTTCCAGAAATAAATGAAATTATACCGATGCTAAATAAAAATAGTGGTATGAGAACAGCATATAAACAAGTTGAAAGTTGGGGGAGATTTTAAAAGTATATGAAATGCCAGAGGAGTGAGAAAATGCCAGATATATTACAAATAGGAGATGGAAAGAATGAGTAAATTTTACACTGAAGAAATGAAAAAGTATATTGCTGATAATTATAAAGGGAAGACAATATTAGAATTACAAATAGAATTTAATAATAGATTCAAGACAAATATTACATATAAAGCAATGAAATCATATCTTAGTGGGCATAAATTGAAAGTTGGAAGAAAGAAGGAACAACATAGAAAATATAAAGATGAACATATAGAATTTGTAAAAAATAATGTAAAAGGCATTACTTTAAAAGAATTAACTGATAGATTTAATAAAAAATTTAATATGAATGTAAGTGAAAGTGCTATTGCTAATATAAAAAATAAACATAATCTACAAAGCGGAATAGTTGGAGGACGATTTGAAAAAGGACAAACTTCATGGAATAAAGGGAAAAAGGGCTCGATGAGCCCTGAACAATATGAAAAATGTAAAGCTACAATGTTTAAAAAAGGTAATATTCCAGCAAATGCAAGAGCAATTGGTAGTGAGAGAATAGATAAAAATGGATATATATTAATTAAAATACAAGATGGACATAAGAATAACAATTGGATTAGGAAACATCGTTACTTATATGAGCAAAAATATGGAAAAGTTCCAAAGGGACATAAAGTAATATTTGCAGATGGAAACAATAGAAATTTTGATTTGAATAATTTGATTGTAGTTTCTGATGCTGAAGAACTAATAATGAATAGAAATAATTTATTTAAAGAAGATACTGAATTAACAAAAGCAGGTGTTGCAGTAGCAAAGTTATTAGACAAAGTAAATAAAAGAAAAAAGGACCTATGATATGGAAAATAAAGATTATGAACAACTTTATTATGATGAAGTATATGAAAATAGAAAACTAAAAAA
>CARBKU010000302.1 GCA_948946035.1 uncultured Clostridia bacterium | reverse complement strand
GGTGCCATAAAAATTATTTAGTATTTCTTCGAAAATTAGCTTGAACGATAAACTTTTAAAAAATTATGCAAACATGGCTAGGTAATAACTACTATTTAGATTACTAATCATTAGATATATTTTCATAATTTTGGAATGTTCCTGTAGATATATTCCCTATTGTAATTGAGCCATTTCCTCCTTCTCCACCATAGCATTTGGATTCGCCACCTTTTGCAATACAAGTATTATTAGCTATAAATTTATTATAAAATATATTTATTGAGCCTGCTCCAGAAGCTCCACCTGCTGGTGAAATTGTATCAGTACTCTCTGTTCCATTTGACTCTATTGTACCTTTATTATTATATTGATTACAATATATTATTAACAAACCTCCTGTGCCATCTTTTCCTTTATATTCAGCACTATTTCCTAACTGAGATTTGCTTCCAGATGTATGAGCAGCACCATACCCTCCTGGATTCCCTGTACCTCCACCTGCTTGTCTTGCACCCCAACTTGCTTGTGCTCTGTATGCTCTTCCATATCCTCCGCATTCCTCCATTATCTGTTGTACTTCCTCCAATCGTTGGTCCAGTTTTAGAATTTTCATTTATTCCACCTGAACCAGTTCCTCCTGAATATGATGTTCCATTTCCTCCTTTAAATGCATATGAATATCCACTTGAATCACCATGTTTGGCTCCTCCTGAACCTCCGCCACCAGTTTTTCTTTCTGTTCCATCATTTCCTTTGTTTCCAGTTATAAAAACTTCTTTGCTAGAACTAGTATAGTCATTTCCACCAGTAGCTCCAATAGCTGGTACATATTCATAACTTTCATCTTTATTTTGCCATAAATATACATTTTGCCCTTCTGCTCTAGCTCCCCTTGCTGTCATACTTATTGTTCCATTATTAATTATTGTTCCTGTACAATATATGAATAATCCTTTTGGTCCACCATATCCATTATCACTTTTACATGCTGTTAATGTAATTCCATCATTTATTGTTAAATTACCATTTACTTTTAATATCACCATATTTTTTGCATCTTCTGTTTCTGTTGCTACATCAGTTGTTTTATCTCCAAATTCATAAACATTTTCTTCCAATGTTGCTCCATCTACATTATTTATTCCATCTAATACTAAATCTCCATTTTTTACAATTATATGTGTTCCATATTTTGTTGTTCTATCTTTTTCTTCTTCTCCCTCTGTATCATCTTCTAGCTTTACTGTTAATTCTATTTCTTCATATCCACTTTTTGATATTTTTGAAATTGCACCAATTAAACTTGTGTTCTTATCCAAAACATTATTTTCTTCTATATTGTTACTACTTATTATTTTCAATTTTTCTCTGTCTATTACAAATTCATAATTACCTATTTTTACAATATTATCATTTATTTCAGTTTCTGTTATCCTCGTTTTTATAAATTTATCTAAAAATTCATTTGAGTTATATTCTTTATTTTTTACTTTTTCTATTAATGCTTCTTGCAAAACTAATTCTAATATTTCTCTCTTTTCTTGAATTTCTGTTTTTTGCACTGCTTCTTGTGCTCTCTTTAATAATCTATTTTCTCCTGTTAGTATTGTTATAGTTACTCCTGCTAAAATCAATAATACTATAATAGTTACAACTAGTGCTATCAGTGTAATACCTTTGGTATCTCTCATTTTCTTTTTCCTCCTATGTTTCAACATTTTTCTACATTTATTCTTCCTCCTGATAAAACCTAATAATATTCCTAAGTATTGATTTTCGTCTACTTTATATAAAGTACAGGGCGAAAGCCGTAGCTCGGAGACACATTGGCAAAGGTATCGCTACCACGGTAACAAGCAGGGCCACTCGCATATACATCGCTGAAGGACCCTCCACGATATGAGGTGTATGTGCCACTAGCTGTTTCTTGTACACATTCCCATAAGTTTCCTGCTACATCATATAAGTTTTTCTTTTTTACCTCTTCTGTTGAGCCTGTTGTTAATAATGTGTATCCTGATACTCTATTTGTTTTTGTTGTATTCTCTTCCCAATCTGATACCATACTACCATTGCTATCTATTATACAATATTTTCCTTCACATTCAGTTAAAGTTGTATTATTATAATTTCCCCATGTACAATTTGCTTTTAAGTCTGTATATTTGTTTCCATTACTTGCATTTTCTATGCTTTTATCTTCTTCATCACTTATAAAGTCCAT
>CARBKU010000301.1 GCA_948946035.1 uncultured Clostridia bacterium | reverse complement strand
ATATTCTCAATAGGAAATGCATATTTAGTTCCAGTTTTTTCGTTAAATTTATTGTTTCCAAAGCCATCAACTATAATTCTATTTGGAGTTGAAATTGGTTCTTTAACTTTTAATATATATTTTAATTCTTTAATTGGAGTTGGTACATATACCCATATATAGTCCACTTTTTCTTTTGGAATTCTAGTTCTAAATTCATGATTCTTACTTTTATTTAAAATTCTTTTTATATGTTGTTCTTTTATACTCATAAAAACTATATTTTCCATTTGCTCCTCCATACTTTACTACTATATCATAAAAAATCTGTTTTCTCAACAAATTTTTATTATTTTTTTATATTCCTTACATCACAGCTTATTTTATTATATAGTGCAAGAATAGGTATCTGACATATACCCATAAAACCCTTAAAGGCAAAGCCTTTAACTTATCGGATTTTCAAAAAAATGTCAGATTTTTATCCGACATTTTATATAAGTATTTTCTTCAACCATTTTCTTACTCTATGTAGTTTTTATTGATTTTGGACATGATGTCCAAATTACAGTTTCATCTGCTATATTATAAATAAAATTATTATATTGAGCTAGTTCTATAAAACTATCTGTATTAGGTTTCTTATATTTATTTTTTAATTCCATTATAATAGAATTCCTTAAATCATTAAATTCTTTATCTTTTAATTCCAAAAAATCATTTATTGTTCCATTCATTTCAATTCTTGATATGTTATTGGCTTATATTCTTCTAAATATTTACTATATAAAATCCCATATTTACTTAGCATTTTCTTTTCCCCCTATACATTCAATAATCAAATTAATTCCATCCATAAATCCAACCTTATAAAACTTCTCGTTTTCGTATCCACCGATATTAATTAATTTATTACAATGCTTATCTATTTTTTCTAATATTCTTTCCTTATTATCTTTTTTAGCTATTTTAGATATTTCATTTACTATTTTTCGATAAGTATCTTCTTCTTTTGTTATTTTTGCTATTTTTCGCTTATCAACATCATTTAGTATATATAAATCTTCTGCTCTAGCATTATACCAAGAATCAACAATAGATTCTTCTTGAAATGATTTTAATTCTCCCTTATTTAACATTTTTCATCTCTCCTTACACTTAATTTTTAATGTATACAACCTCATTTCATTCGGTTGCATAAGTTATTTGTAACTCACTTTGTTCGAACAACTAACTTAATTCTAACGTGCTCAATTTATAAAATCTGCCCCTTTACAAAATTTTTTTACTTTTTTCACGTAGTGCAAGAATAGATGTATTACATCACCTCACAAAACACTTGAAAGCAAAGCTTTCTAATAGTATTACTTTTACAAAATGTATTACAAAAGAGCATACATTTTTATAATATATTTTTCTTATATAATTTTACTCTTTGTAAGATCATATCAATTGTGGACAACCTGTCCACTTTTTTCTTTTATAATTAACTATTTATTTATAAATCACAATTTTTTTTTGCCATATACCTTAACTCTCTGTAAAAATATATCCATTTAGGACATCCTGTCTCACTTGAATCTTTAATGATTCTCTTCAATTTAAGTTTTTAGTGTGTGTGATATTACTTATTATTATTTTTGTTAAATTTTTTAACATACTGTAACTAATATTTTCGACATCTAGTTGTTCAAATTTTCAATCTCTTGTCGTCGATATTTTCGACTACTGAATTTTTCAGTACTTTCAGCAACTTTTCTTCATTTATTTTATAATACGTCTTTGATGGAATATCTAAATGTTTTGCTTCTATAAGCCTGAACTTTCTAATACATTAGTAGATTTTCTTTGTTTATATGGTGTTAATTTTGTACTCTTTTCTATACTTTCTTTTGTTGCAAAAAAGAATCCACTTTTTAATTGCTTTCTTTTCCTAAAATAATTATACCTACCATATAGTTCTCCTAACATAACTGCTGTATTTATTCCAAATAACTTTATTATATTTCTATTAGCTATTATAAAATTAGTTGTATTATATTTTTATTATCCATAGCTTGTCTGCTCCTTTACATTTTTTAAGAGCAACAAAATCGCTCTATTCTTCAATTTGATAGTTTATATAAACCTTGATTTTTTAATAGTTTTAGTGTGTGTTGTTAAAATTACCCACGCACCTCCTTGATGTCCCCCCTCTCCAGTTGGATTATATAAAGTAACTAAAACAAC
>CARBKU010000300.1 GCA_948946035.1 uncultured Clostridia bacterium | reverse complement strand
CTATTTGCATTCCAATTCCTTCTTGTGAGTAAACTACCACAAAAACCGCAATATAACTTACTACTAAAAGGATATTTCTTGCTATAGTTATCATTTCTTCTTCCTGTTTCTCTGTTACCTGCTCTTTTTATTCTTATTTCTTGCACTCTATCAAATAATTTTTTGCTAATAATTGGCACATGGTGTTTTTTTAGATAATGTTTATCTACTTCTCCTAGATTACTTAATCTTTTATGTGATATTGGATCTATTGTAAATGTTTTTCCCATTAGCACATCTCCAATATATTTTTCATTTTTTAGAATTCCTCTTATTGTTGATTCGCACCATTTTGTTCCGCCTTTTGGTGTTTTAATACCTTTATCAGTTAATTCTTTTGCTATGGTACTTGAACCCACTCCTTCAACATATCTTTCAAACATATATCTTACAATATTTGCTTCTTCTTCATTAATGGTTATTTCTTTTGTTTCAAGATTATAATTATACCCATAACAACCATTGTAACCAATTAACTCTCCTCTATCTTTTTTCATCTTTAAGCCTAATAAGACATGTGAAGATATGTTTTCGCTTTCTTGTTGTGCCATAGCACTTAATAATGTTAATACTAATTCGCCTTGACCTGAACCTGTATTGATATTTTCTTCTTCAAATAGAATTGCAACATTTTTCTCTTTTAGCATTCTTACATATTTTAAAGTATCTAATGTGTTCCTAGCAAATCTTGATATGGATTTTGTTAGTATCATGTCAATTTTACCTTCCATTGAGTCTTGTATCATTTTCATAAAATTTGTTCTTTTAAAATCTAATGTGCCACTTATAGCTTCATCTGCATATATTCCTGCAAATTGCCATTCTGATTTACTATTTATTTTTTCATCATAATACTTTAATTGTGATTGATAACTATTTAATTGTTCCTCATTGTCTGTACTTACTCTACAATAGGCACATACTCTTAATCTTTCTTTAATTGTTGTTCCTGTTACTCTGTTAATTCTTCCGTTTGTTTTCTCTATGACTTGAATTTCCATTATACCTCCGTTCCGCCTAGAGATAAAACTTAATAATTTTATATCATTTTTTAAGTAAAAAGTAAATTGAATTTATAAAAGTTTGTAATCTTTTAATATTTTTCTTTTTATTTTTTGATGTTCCGCTTCTATTATTAAGTTTTCTCTAAACAAATTATTTAAAAAGGATAATTCCATGCTACAATTTAGCATAGTATTATCTTTTAAATTGTTAGAGTTATTAACTTCTATTTCGTACTTATGTAGCATGAAATTGCTCCTTTTCTTTAAATTTGAAAAGAAAAAGAACAAAGAAACTAGAATTTTTCTAATCTCTTTGCTCTTTCTTTTCATGCTATCATTATATTATCGCATTTTTATAAAATCAATTCCCTTTTATTTCCCTCTTTTCTATTTTTGATATAATTTTCATATCTAATTTTATAAGTACACTAAGTGAACCAATACTTAAATAATCTAAAACTATAAGTTCACTAAGTGTACTTGAAAATTTTATTTTTTCTTCATATTCACTAAATGAACTTTTTTCTAAAAGTTAAGTACACTTGGTGAACTAAATATAAAATATTTTATTAAACTCAAGTACACTCGGTGAACTTTTGCCTAAAATGAGTGAACTTTTTCAAATTTTTTAGTTCACTATTTTTAATTTCAACGAAGAATAGCGGGGTTGAGCCAGTTCACTCGGTGAATTTTTACATCATATTTGCTTAAAATTTTTGTTCTTTTATTAACTCTTGAAGGCTTGCCCTTCAATGTGTATAGGCGATGTGCGAACACTCGCTTTCCTGCCCTCAATTTTAATTGAGGTATTTTAGGTTTTAATAGCAATTATGTCCACTTAATTAAATATACTTATCCTTAAATCCACTTAATTGAAAAATAATATGCTTTTAAAATAAAGTCAAGGTTGTGCGACAGCACATTCATTTTAACCTTGACTTTATTTTATAAAGCATATTAGAAGTGATGTTATGGATTTAATTAGTTAGTTCCTTTTATAAAAAAATTCTTTATTTTTTTAATAATTCTACTAATAACATTTTCTTTTATTTCTACTAATGCAACCTCTTTATTTACTATGGTACTATTGATATTGTCTTGTTTGCTTGTATTTCTAAAGATATTATCTGGATTATATTTTTTTCGCAATTCTTTTTGATATTCT
>CARBKU010000299.1 GCA_948946035.1 uncultured Clostridia bacterium | reverse complement strand
TTACTTTTCCTAAACTACTTATTTTAAATTCATATCCATCTACTTTTATTGTTAGATCATAGTTTATTTCGTTTACTTTTCCTTGTAAACCTTCTATGCTATTTATGTTTTCTTTTAGTAATTCATCATTTATGCTTCCATTTGTCCCTATTGATGACATTACTGCTAGTTTTACTTTTTCTTCTGCTGTGGCATATTTGTTTCTTTCTCCTGCTGTTTTTGCTCTGTTTAATAATCCATTTTCTCCTGTTAGGGTTAATATGGTTATTCCTGCTAATATTAACAAGATTATTATTGTTATTACTAAGGCTATTAGGGTTATTCCTCTTATTTCTTTTGATTGGTTTATTTTTAATACTCTCATATTATGTAACTTCCTTCCTACACTTTTTTTTCTAATTATAACATTACTTATGTTTTTTTCAATAGTTTTTTTATATTTCTAGTTTAACCATATTTTTATACTTAATACAAAAATAAGCTTTAGACCTATTTCTAAGTCTAAAGCTATACTTCATATTGTTTTAAAATGCTATCTTATCATATGAAACATTTCCATTTCCGCCAGCTCCACTTTTTACTCCCCAATCTACAGTAATTTCTCCTCCATTGGCAACAGCATTTTGTGTGCATTCATCTACAAAGAATATGTTTATACTACCACCTCCAGAACTTCCTCCTGGAATTTGGTAGTAATTTTCATTTATCTGACTTGAACTACCATTTGAAATACCATTTGATTCAATTTGTCCATTATTATTTAAACTTTTTGTATAAATTATTAATAAGCCTCCTGTTCCAGATTTTCCATGCATCATATATCCAGAACCTCCAATAGTTCCTACACCACCTCCAGCAGGCCTTGAAGGACTTTTAGTAACACCATTTCCATATCCACCTAAACATAAATCACTAGCACTTCCTCCTGATCTTGAATTTGCTTCTCTAGCTCCAGCGCCACCTCCGCCGCCGCCTCCTGAATATGAAGTTCCTGCACTTCCATTTCCAGAATAAGCTGGACTAGACGAAGATGATGAGTATGCTCCACCAGAACCACCTCCTCCTGATTGCCTGTTAATTCCATCTATACCTTTATTTCCATTCCTTGAAGATGCCCACGCTCCAACATATTGTCCACCTAATGCTCCTACTTTTGGGACTGTATAATTTTCATATGAACTCTTGCTTGACCATAGATATATATTTTCACCTTCTGTTTGATAGGTTCCTCTTGCAGTTTGTGTTATTGTTCCATTATTTGTTAGAATTCCTGAGCAATATATAAATAATCCTTTTACTTTTGTAACATCTCCTGTTAATCCATTTAATGTTTCTGAGTATGTTGATGTTGTTACTTTTCCATTTATTGTTAAATTACCATCACATTTTAATACTGCCATTGCTTGTGTTTGTTCTTCATTTATTGTTATTCCCTCTGCTGTTCCTAAATTTAAATCATTTATTGTGTATGTGTTTGTTGATGCATTATATGAACCTCCATATGATGATACATTGCTTGGCGTTAAATATGTTACTTCAAAATTATATTTTATTCCTAATGCTGTTGTACTATATATTCCATTTTCATTTACTGTTTCAGATGATAAATATCTTATTATTCCCTTATTTTGGTTTTCCCAGATTGCATATAATGTTATATCTTCTTTGTTATCTGAATTTATAAATTCACTACCTTTTAAATAATCTGGTTTGTCTGCACTCTTATCTTCTGACCATCCCCAAAATACTTCTCCTTCTTTAGTTGGTTGCTGTTTGGCTATTATACTATCACTTCCTAAAAGAACTGTATTTTGTTTTGGTGGATTTATTCCGTCGTTTGGGTCATATGTTATTATATAACATGTTCTCTTAGGTATAATTTCTCCATTTTTTGTTTTTACTTTAAATGTTTTATTGATATCTTCTTTATTAAATTCATAGTCAAGTGCTATTTTCTGCTTTCCATCTTCTGTTGCTGTTGTTATTATGTTTGGAGTTTTTTCTTCTTCTTTTGGATATTCTATTTGTTTAATTTTATTTTCTTCATCATTTGATGTAAATATTAATAAACACTTATATTTATCTTCTGTTTCTTCTTTTAATTGTATTTTTAACTCTACTAATTGTGCTTCTTTTTGTGCAAGTAGTTTTTCTTCAATTTTTACTGTGTGGTTTCTATTTAATAATATTATACTTATTAATATTATTGTTGTTAATAT
>CARBKU010000298.1 GCA_948946035.1 uncultured Clostridia bacterium | reverse complement strand
AATGTTGTTACTACATCTTTAAAAAAAGTTGTTATATCTTCTACATCACTTGTTATTCTTACAAATAAAGTTCCAGAAGGTGTTTTATCATGAAATGGAATATTTGCATATTGTGTATATTTATATAATTTATTTCTAAGAGAATATATAACATTTTCACCCATCATACTTGTAGATGTGCTTATAATAAAATCTAAAATATACCCAATTAATACTAGTGCAATATATATAGCACCTATAATACCAACTGTTATAGTTCCTTTTTGCCATAACCCATTACTAATGTAATCATCAATTACTACTTTTATTAAATATGGTCTTGCTACTTCGCCAATATTAATTATAATAGCCAAAATTGATATAATTATTATTGCTTTTTTTTGTGGTTTTAACATTTTATATATTCTTTGCAATGTCTTGTTTTTCATTTGTTCTCCCTTCCTTTTTATATTATCATTTAAATAACTTTTGATGTATATATTAATTTATAGTTATGATAAAAAACTAGGTTCTGCTTTAGTTGATTGTTGTTTATAAAATTCATTATATATTCCATCTTTTTTTATTATTTCTTCATGAATACCTTCTTCTACAATATTTCCATTATCTAATACTATAATTTTATCACTATATTTTACATCAGAAACTTTATTTGAAATTATAATACAAGTCTTCTCTGTTGATAACTCTTGAATATTTTCAATTAACTTTTCTGAAGTTCTATTATCTAATGCTGAAAAAGTATCATCAAAAATCATAATACTACTTTCTTTCAAAAATGCTCTTGAAATTGCAACTCTCTGTTTTTGACCTCCAGATAAGTCTCCACCTCTTTCTCCAATAACGGTTTCTATTCCTTCAGGCATTTTTTGAATATCTTCATATACAATTGCTTTTTTAGTACTTTCTTCTATTTCATCTTCTTTATAATCATCTTTAAATAAACTAATATTGTCTTTTAAAGTGGATGAAAATAAGAAATTGTCTTGTGTAATATAACAAATATTATTTCTTAAAACTTCAATAGGAATTTCGTTAATATCTTTTCCATCAATTAATATTTTACCATTTGGAATTGAATATAGTTTTGTTAATAAATTCATTAACGTTGTTTTACCACTTCCAATTGTACCTATAATTCCTAAAGTTTGTCCTTTTTTTATCTCAATATTTATATTTTCTAGTGCTTTATCTATTACTCCTGGATAGTTAAAATTTAAGTTTTTAATTTCTATATTTCCTTGTAATTTGTCTTTTGACAAAATATTTTTACTGTTGATTTTTTCAGGCTGTAAAGCATAAATTTTGTCTAATCTTTTATATGATATTTGTGCTCTTTTAAATCTCGAAATTAAAGGTGGCATCCAAGAAACTGGTCCTACAAATAACCCTATATATCCATTAAATGCTACTAACTCCCCTACTGTTATAGTTCCATCTAGTACTAATTTTGAGCCATATAATAAAGAAATTGCATAACATATTCCAAAACAAATATTTAATGACATTTTTAATAAATTAGAATATACCTCAACAGTATTGTCACTTTGACTAACTCTTTTGTTTTTTCTAATAAACTCTTTTAATTGCTCTCCTTCACAAGAATATGCTTTTGTGGTTCTTATACTGTCTGTACTTTCTTGAACATATTCTGACATTTCTGTAAATTTTTCTTGTGACTTTTTAAAGCTAATTTCTACATATCTTTTTATAACTACTACTAAATAGCATCCTATTATTATTGGTACCATTACTGCTATTGTTAGATATAAATTTACACCACTAATCATTTGATATGCAGCAATTATAAATGTGAATAAAATTCTTGTTCCATGCGAAAATATTCTATATACTGCACTTCTTATTTCGTTTGTGTCTTTAACAAAATAAGACATTATTTCTCCATTTTTTATATTTTGTATGTCTTTTAATTTTAGTTTTAAAAATCTTTGGAATAATTTAATTTTTATGTCTTTTTCAAATCCTCTTGATTCATAAGTTTCTAAATATTTCCATCCAACTCTTATAACTAACAAAACAATACATATTCCAATTAAGTAATATGTACTGTTTAAAATATTTTGTTTGTTTGAGTCTAAATTGTATAACATATCAACTATATTTCCAATAATTTTTGGTGGATATGTTAATAAATATATATTTATACCAATTAGTATTGTTTGCATTAGTATTTGCCATTTGTATTTCTTAAGTGTATCTATA
>CARBKU010000297.1 GCA_948946035.1 uncultured Clostridia bacterium | reverse complement strand
TGAGTTTAGATATTATTGTATGATACCTTTTAATGACGAAAAATATGTATATGAAGTTGAACAATTACAAAAACGAATAGAACGAATAGAACGAGTATTGATTCAAAAAGCAGGAGAATTAAAAGCAATTAATATTTTTTCAAAAAATGAAGAAGTAAATTATAGAATGGTAAAAAATATTTTTTGTAGTAGAATAATAAATTTAGAAGAAATATCTATAAAACTTACGAAAGAGAAAGATAAATTATTTGTTCAATTATTTGATGAAAATATCTTTGAAGAGAAAACATTCTTGGAAGAAAGTGAAAATGTAAATAAAAGGAAGTTAGAAATAAGATTTAATAAAAAAGTAAAAATTTTCTTATAGAAAGGAATGAAGTTTAATATGAAAATAACTTTTTTAGGAGCAACAAGAACTGTTACAGGTTCAAACTTTTTAGTAGAAGGGGCAGGGAAAAAATTTTTAGTAGATTGTGGAATGTGGCAAGGAAAAACAGAAATAGAAATGGAAAATTCAGAAGAATTTCAATATGATGTAAATGACATAGATTTTATGCTATTAACACATGCACACATAGACCACTCTGGAAGAATACCAAAACTATATAAAGAAGGATATAGAAACAAGGTATATGCACATAAAGCAACTTGTGATTTATGTACATTAATGTTGCCTGATAGTGGTCATATTCAAGAAATGGAGAATGAATGGAAAAATAGAAAAAGAATAAGAAAAGGCGAAAAGGAAAAAGAACCATTATATACAGCAGAAGAGGCAGTACGTTGTTTAGAAATATTTGAACCTGTAAAATATGATGAAATAATAGAAATAACTCCAGAAATACATGTAAGATTTAATGATGCAGGACACATGTTAGGATCTAGTATTATAGAAGTATGGATAAAAGAAGATGGGAAAGAAAAAAAGACAGTATTTACAGGAGATTTAGGAAATAATGACATTCCACTTTTAAGTGAACCAACAATGATTGAAGATACAGATTATTTAGTAATGGAATCCACATATGGTAGTAGATTACACTTAGCAAATGAAGAAAAGGCCAAACTATTTTTAGATATTGTTTCAGAAACATTAGATAATGGTGGAACAGTAGTAATACCATCATTTGCAGTTGGAAGAACACAAGAAATATTATACGAAATAAATAAATTAAAAGACATTATAGATGATGCAGAATTTAAAAGAAAATATAAAACATTAATGAAGTCACCTGTATATGTTGATAGTCCACTTGCAATATCTGCAACAGAAGTATTTACAGAAAATATGGACCTATTTGATGAAGAAACACAAGCACAAATAAATAGTGGAGACAATCCTTTAGAATTTCCAGGATTACAATTTACAAGAACAGCAGAAGAATCAAAAGCATTAAACGAAGACATAACACCAAGTATCATAATATCAGCAAGTGGAATGTGTGAAGTAGGAAGAATAAAACATCACCTAAAACATAACTTATGGAATCCAAAATCAACAATATTATTTGTAGGATATCAAGCACCAGGAACACTAGGATATAGCATAGTAAATGGAGCAGAAAAAGTAAAAATATTTGGAGAAGAAATAGCTGTAAATGCAAAAGTAGAATATTTAGAGGGATATTCAGGTCATGCTGACCAAGAAGGGCTAATGAACTTTATATATTCATTTATAAAAAAACCAAAACATATATTTTTAGTTCATGGAGAACCAGAAGCACAAGAAATATTAGGAGACAAAATAGAACAAGAAACACGGAATTGGTGTAACAATACCAGAATTTGGTGAGACATATGAACTAAATGAACAAATAGAAATGACACATAAAGTAGAAAGAAAAGTTAAAAATGAACTAAAATCAGAAATGATGAATAGGCTAGAAAAATTGAAAGCAGAAATAAAAGATATGGATGAATATGTAAGACAAGACTTAAATGATAAAAACTTAAGAGATGAAGATATCTTTAGAATAAATGAAAAAATGAAAGAATTAGAAAAACAAATAATAAATGTAATAGAAGGGTGATTTTTTCCTCTGTCCCAAAAATCATCAAGAAAGGAAAAAGAAAATGCAAGAGAAGTATTTAAATGACGCAATTATTGGTAATAAAAATATGTTAGCTACTTTTACTGAAAAAGGAGAATTACAAAGATTATATTTTCCTAGTAAAGATAATAGACAGTATCTTAATTTTTTCCATACAGGAGTAAAAATTAATGAT
>CARBKU010000296.1 GCA_948946035.1 uncultured Clostridia bacterium | reverse complement strand
TATTCTTGAAATAATTTTGATGTTTTAGGGTGTCCTAATCAAAAATTATTGACAGGGTAATTTCATCAAATATTATAAAATTATGCTATTTTGTAATATTTGATGGAAAAACTTAAACTTAATTTTTTGTAATTTTAATCTTTTATTACTAATAAAAAAATTGCCAATGTTTCTAAGAAAATATTGGCAATTTTTTATACTATGCAGTTTCTTTTTGGTTATTTTCTGGCACTTTTCTCTTATTTTTTTCAACCTTCTTATTTGCTTCCAAATTTTCATTTATTATAACTTTTGGTCCAACATTATCTAATACTGTCGCTTTTGTTATAATACACTTTTCTATATTTGTACTTGAAGGAATTTCAAACATTATATCTCTCATAATTTCTTCAATAATAGAACGAAGACCTCTTGCACCAGTTTTTCTTTCTATTGCTCTATTAACAATAGCATCTAAAGCATCTTGTTCAAAAAGAAGTTCTACATCATCTATTTCAAACAACTTTTGATATTGTTTAATTAATGAATTTTTAGGTTCAACTAATATTTTTATTAATGCTTCTTTATCTAATTCCTTTAATGTTGCAACTATTGGCAACCTTCCTATAAATTCTGGTATTAATCCAAATTTTAATAAATCTTGTGGTAATAATTCTTGGAATATTTCATATTTATTTATATCTTTTTTTCCTTTTACATTTGAACCAAACCCAATTACTTTTTCTCCTGTTCTATCTTTTATGATATTTTCTAGGCCTTCAAAAGCTCCACCACATATTATTAATATGTTTTCTGTATTTATTTGAATAAGTTCTTGATTTGGATGTTTTCTTCCACCTTGTGGTGGTACAGATGCAACTGTTCCCTCTATTATTTTTAATAATGCCTGTTGTACACCTTCTCCACTTACGTCTCTAGTAATTGACGGATTTTCAGATTTCCTTGTTATTTTATCTATTTCATCTATATAAATTATTCCTTTTTCTGCTTTTTGAACATCACCATCTGCTGCTTGAATTAATTTTAACAAAATGTTTTCTACGTCTTCTCCTACATACCCTGCTTCTGTTAGCGTTGTTGCATCTGCAATTGCAAATGGTACATTTAGAATTCTTGCTAATGTTCTTGCAAGTAATGTTTTTCCACATCCTGTTGGTCCTAATAATAAAATATTACTTTTTTGGATTTCTACATCATCTTTTGAAGCTTTTTCTTCATGTGCAATTCTTTTATAGTGATTATAAACTGCAACTGATAATGTTTTTTTTGCGTCATCTTGACCGAATTACATAGTCATCTAACACTTTTTTTATTTGTTTTGGATTTGGTATATCTTTTAAGTCATTTAGAGTATATCCTGCTCTTTCTTCGTCATATAATTCTGCTTCAATAATGCTTGTACAAAGTTCTACGCATTCATCACATATATATACACCTGGTCCAGCTACTATTTTTTTTACATTTTCCTGTGCTTTTCCACAAAATGAACATCTTACACTTTTTGGTATTTCATTTTTTGCCATACTTATTTTTCTCCCTTTCTACCATATATCTAAGCTTAAAACTTTATTTTCTTTTATCCATAATACCATCAATTAGTCCATATTTTAGTGCTTCTTCTGCTGTCATATAGTTGTCTCTTTCTGTGTCTTTTTGAATAGTTTCTATTGATTGACCTGTTCTTTCACTTAGAAATTTATTTAATTTTTCTCTTGTTTTTACTAAGTGGTCTGCATGAATTTTAACTTCTGTGGCTTGACCAGAAATTCCTCCACCACCTATTAATGGTTGATGTATTAATATTTCTGCATTTGGTGTTGCAAATCTTTTTCCTTTTTCACCTGCTGATAAAAGTGCTGCTCCCATACTTGCTGCCATTCCTATACATATTGTTGATACAGGACATTTTATATAATTCATTGTATCTATTATTCCCATTCCATCTGTAATTGATCCTCCTGGTGAATTGATATATAGATTTATATCTTTGTCTGGGTCTTCTGATTCTAAGAATAACATTTGTGCTATAACTAGACTTGATGTTGTTGGATTTACATCTTCTCCTAAAAATATTATTCTATCTTTTAATAATCTTGAGAATATATCGTATGATCTTTCTCCTTTACTTGTTTGTTCCACTACATATGGTACTAAACTGTTTCTTTCTAACATATTTTTTCCTCCTATTTTTTATATTATTTTGTTATAATCAAAATAGACAAGTGAATGAACCTGTA
>CARBKU010000295.1 GCA_948946035.1 uncultured Clostridia bacterium | reverse complement strand
TTCCATTTTTCATTAATATACTAACATATTGTGAATGTGAATATATTACATTATTTATAATATGTACACCATACTTTTTGCTATCATAATATTCTAGAATAAATTGTTCTATTTCATAATCAATATCTGTAATTTGTCCCAATACTTCAAAAAACACATACTTTATGTAAAACCTTATATTACTAGATTCTAATAATTCTTTTCCTACACAAATAAAATCTTGTGTATCACTATTAGCCAAGTCCTCTAATAGCATTTGAACTTGATATCTCCTTGCTGGCGTTTGTTTTGATTTATCTCCAATTATTTCTTCAATATTGCTTCCATTTTGATACTTATATAACATATTTTCCTCTAGAAAATAGTCTAATAAACTTTGATGTGTAAATGATACAAAGTTGTTCTCTATAATTAAGAAACCATTTGAATATAAATAATCTAAAGCACCTGCAGTAACATTTAAAAATTTTCTTAATATACTTATTCTACCTGCCTTATCTAATACAGTTACTATATTATCTTTACATTCTTGTAACTCTTTTTCACTAATTTCTAATTCATTTGCTTTTTGTAATAACTGATTCCACCATTTTTGTATTAACATGTTAGTAGTATTACAATCATCATATCTTTGATTTTTATCTAACTTGCTCCATATATACAAGTTACTTGGAATTCTAAGTAATTCTTTTAATTTATTTGAAAATTTATCATATTCTGTTCCTATTAATGGTTTTAACATATCTCTCGAAAATTTTTCTATATTTATTTTTTCCCAAATTTTCTCTTGCCTCTCATCTTTAAATAACAGTTTAATACTATTATCATTTTCTAAATCATATGTCCTACACACAAATATAATCGAAATTTTATTTTTTCTTTCAAGATTAATTTTTTTAATTTGGTCTATTAACTCTGTACATACTAATAATGCATCTCTAGAATGTGACTGTGTCCATCTTAATGCATCTAACTGATCTAAAATTATCACTGCATTTTTATCTTTAGAAATACTATCTATACAAAATCCTATTGATGTTGGTAATCCCAATTTTTGACTCCATTCTTCTACATTATCTCTTGGCACTCTTTTATCCAATTTTATTGCAATATGAGGTATTTTATTTTGTTCACAATACTGAATAATTAATTGTGTAATACCACTTTTCCCATATCCTGCTTTTCCATGAATAATTATAGATTTACCTTCTTCAATTAATTCCTTGCATTTTGAGAATTCTTCTCTTTCTATTAAGTTACCATTAATTGGAGAAAAAAACTGATTATATTCATTGTTTAATTCTGTTATTCTTGGAAGAATTCTATCATCTTTCGACAAATTCCTAAACATTATATTTTTGGATTTTATAAAATTATCTAGATATATAACATCTATTTTTTGTGCTAAGATATTCTCATCTATCACCAGCTCTACAAAATAATTATAAATTATTTCAGTATCACCTATAAATAAATATTTTATTTTATTCAAAATAATACTTTTTAGTTCCTCATCTGGTATTTGATGATAATTTGTTCTATTTAGATAATCAATACTCTGAATCAAATCTCTTTCATCTTCTGGATTTAATTTCATTCTTTTGCAATAATTACTATAACATTTTATCATCTTATCATCAGATTTTTTTACCTGATTTTCATAAAAGTCTCTTGGGTTATCACTTGTATTTTTAGCTCTTTTTATTAGGTCTTCAAAAGCTACAAATGAAATCGGAGATACTAAACTAACAAAGAAATTAGTATCTCTATCTAATTGGTATTTCCAGTTTTTAAAAATATCATATTGATCCATAACAGAAAAATTCCAATTATCATTGTTTGCATATCTTCCTTTACATTGTTGGCTCTCTCTTGTTCCATCTTTCTTCTCAATCCAGAGATCTGTACCTTTTTCATCATCACCTAAAGCTTCTAATGCAACACTTCTTATATCTTCTTCTATTACTTTTAATATTTGTAATATAAAGTATCTTATTTCAAATCTATTTCCTGCTTTATCAGTTCTTCCTCCTGCTTCAAATGACATATTCTCCTCCTATTTATTTTTCCTTTATTATATTAGCAATTTTTCTTTCATTATTTCCAATGATTTTTCTATTTTTCTTGTCACTGTTTGATTGCAACATCCAAATATTTTAGAAATTTCTGTATTGTTAAATCCGTAAATGAATTTATATATAACAAACTTCTTATCTAATTCCTCTAAATTATTTAATACATTATATAAATTCATATTTTCAATTGTAT
>CARBKU010000294.1 GCA_948946035.1 uncultured Clostridia bacterium | reverse complement strand
TGTTAACTAAAGAAAATATTTCCCCTCTCGAAATACTAAAGAAAGTGTCTGGAAAGGACTCTAATTTATGCCCAGTTTGTGGTATTGGACATTTAATAAGACCTAGTCCAGCATAATAATCTACAATTTCATACCCTCTTAAAATTGCCTCTTTATTGGGGAGGGGGTTTCTATGTTCATTTTACAGTGTTTTTACAAAAATTTCAACTATAATATTGATATATTTAGAAAAATATATTAATATATAGGAAAAAGAATAAAAGGAGTCGAATAGAAACTCCATAGAATTAGGAAGGTATATAAATGTTTAAAAAAATATGGGATGAATTAACTAGTAAATATGGCGAAGATTTTGATTGGGGATATTGGGATAGCGATTTATGTTTTAAGGAACTTAATAATGAATTAACAGAAAAACATCCTTTATATAATAATATAGAATGTTTTGTTGGAAAGTGTTTTTTTGATGATGATGCTTTATATTTGAAAAAAAATGGGAGAGCTGTAATTGTTCATTTAGGGTGGCCAAGCAAGAAAAGGAAAGATATGTCAGGCGAATTCCCTACATATACAGAATTTTTAGATTTAAAAAGTGCAATAGAATATATAGAAAAGGAATTTGTTGAATCACGAGAATATTCAGAAGATTATAATAAGAATTTGAGGAAATCATAAATAAGATAAGAAAATTAATTCCGCAGTTTGTGCAATTAAACTAAACGATGTAAGTTTTATCTGCTAAGAGCTTCTAGTGGAGTTTTTTTCTGAAACTTACATCGTTTAATTTCTTATTCATTTATCGAGCAAATACATTGTAATTGATTGGTAGCCTAACAAGCCATTGTTAAAAAAGTAAATAAATAGTAGAATAATGCTTGTAGGGAGGAAAAAATATGGAAGATAAGAAAAATTTTGGTAAGTATATTACAGAAAAAAGAAAAGCAGTTGGTTTGACACAAGAAGAACTTGCAAATAGACTATATGTAATTCCCACAACTGTTTCAAAATGGGAAAGGGGTATTACATATCCAGATATAACAATGATTACTAATCTTTGTAAAGAACTCAATATTTCTGAACACGAATTTTTTACTGCTTGTGATGATGAAGCAATGAATCAAGAAAAAATAGAAATAAAGAGATATAGAACTATAAATAAAATAATTCATTATTGTATTTCTATTGGATATTTAATTGCTTTGATTACTTGTTTTATTTGTAATTTAGCAATAGACCATAAAATGTCGTGGTTTCTAATTGTTTTGACTTCAATAGGAATATCGTTTTCTATTACTAATTTACCATTTTATTTAAAAAAAGATAAGTATAGAATGGCAAAAATTTCGCTTATTGTAACTATACTAATTTATATGCTCTTGTTTATTACAAATTTAGTTAGTAATGGTAATTGGTTGTTTCAAGCATTTGCTATTGCCACTTTTGAATTTATATTATTATGGTTAGGAATAGTAATTTGTACTTTTATAAAAATAGATAAATATTATAAAGTATCTATTGCTTTAATATTGTTATCAATTTGTACTGCATTTACAAATCCATTTTGTGAAAAAATACTTAATATAGTTAGTCAATCTGATAATACTTACAATATAATTGTTGCTATTTTACTAGTAATAATTGCTATTATCATTAGTGTAAAAAGATTTTTAAGTAAAAAAGTGTAGTTTATGAAAAATAAAGTAACTGCAAAATTACAAGTTGAAAGAGTGATAAAGTATGGAAAATGTTATAATTAGAAACATTAAAGAAAAAGATATTCCAAGTGTTGTAGATATTCAAATAGATGGTTGGAAGTCAGCATATAACGGAATAGTTGATAATAATGTTCTAAATTCAATGAATCGAAATGAAAGAATTGAAAAAAGAAAAAATGACTATAAAGAAAATGGATTTATAGTTGCAGAACTAAATAATCAAGTAGTTGGTTTTTGTAGATATATTGATAGTAATAAATTTACACAAGATATATCAAATATAGATTGTGAATTATTAGCACTATATGTTAAGCCAAATTTAAAGTACAATGGCATAGGCACGAAACTATTTCAATTTGTTGTAAATGAGTTTAAAAACAAAAATAAAACGAAAATGATATTGTGGTGCTTAAAAGATAATGAGCCATCTAAAAAATTTTATACTAAAATGGGTGGAAAAATTATTAAAGAAAGAACAATAAAGATAGGAGAAAAAGAATATTTAGAAGTTGGATTTGAATATAATATCTAACTGCAAAATTAAAATAAGTAGGTAGA
>CARBKU010000293.1:1403-2275 GCA_948946035.1 uncultured Clostridia bacterium | reverse complement strand
AACTAATAAATATTTATACAAGTTATAGAGATGACACACCATTAAAAGAAATTATATTAAAAATATACAATTATATACAAAGTAACCCATTTCCTGAAGAATGGTTAAATAAAAAAATAGAAATGTTTAATATAAATACTAACGAAGATGCAGAAGATTTTAGCACAACAATATGGGGGAAAGAATTATTAAAAGAAGTAGACGAAGAATTAATAGACGATATTACAACATTACAAGATGTAGAAAAAAGTTTATCATATGATTCTGAACTAGATAAATTTTGGCAAACAATTAGAAGTGATATTGAAATGTTACAAGCATTAAAAAACAATTTAGATAATTGGGATAAAGCATATGAAATAAGTCAAAACATTAGCTTTATTACATGGCCAAGAAAAAAAATAGAATCAGAAATAAAAGAAGAAGCAAAAGCAATTAGAGATGACATAAAGAAAAAACTAAACAAAGTAATAAGTAAAATACTAATTTGTGATTCTAAAGAAGCAAAACAAGATATAAAAGACATGTTTGGCACATTAAAAAAACTACAAAAAATAATTATAGAATTTCAAGAAGAATTTTCAAAAAGAAAAAGAGATAAAAATATAGTTGATTTTAATGATATAGAGCATTTGGCGTTAAAAATATTATTAAAAGAAACAGAAGGGGAACCTATACCTACAGAGGTTGCTAAAAAATATAAAGAAAAATACTGTGAAATAGCAATTGATGAGTATCAAGACAGTAATTTAGTACAAGAATATATCTTAAAATCTGTATCAAAAGAAAACAATATCTTTATGGTAGGAGATGTAAAACAAAGCATATATAAATTTAGACAAGCAATGCCAGAATTGTTTTTAGAAAAATAT
>CARBKU010000293.1:0-1393 GCA_948946035.1 uncultured Clostridia bacterium | reverse complement strand
TTATCAAATAATAGAAAACAAAAAAGAGGAAGATAATCTAAAAATAAAACTATTTAAAAACTTTAGAAGTAGAGACAAAGTATTAAGTTTTACTAACTTGATTTTCCAAAATATTATGAGCAATATGCTAGGAGATATAGAATACAACAAAGAAGAATATCTAAACCTAGGAGCAGACTATCCTTTAATAGAACAAAACCTAAAAACAGAAATTAACATTATAAACTTAAAAGAAAACGAAGAAGAAAAATTTGAGCAACAAGATGATATACAAGACGAAGAGGAAGAAACACGGAGATAGAATAGAAGATGTTGAATTAGAAGCAAAATTTGTAGCTAACAAAATAAAAAAGTTAATAGATAATAAATTACAAATATGGGATAGAAAAAAGAATAAATACAGAGATATTCAATATAAAGACATAGTTATATTATTAAGGTCAACATCAAATATTGCACCTATATATGAGCAAGAAATAACACGTTTAAGCATGCCTGTATTTTCTGACAGTTCTCAAGAATACTTAGATTCTGTAGAAATACAAACAATAATGAGTCTATTAAGAATAATTGACAACCCAATACAAGACATTCCATTAGTTACAGTATTAAGGTCAAATATAGCAAAATTTACGGATGATGAACTAGTCCAAATTCGACTAGTTGACAAATATGATAATTTTTATACTTGCATGCAAAAAGCAAAAATGAATGTAGACACAGAATTAAAAAGTAAAATACAACGTTTTTTTGACTTATTAGAAACATGGAGAAAAGAACAAGAATATTTATCATTAGATGAACTAATTTGGAAAATATATATTGACACAGGATATTACAACTATGTAGGTTTAATGCCAAATGGACCTTTAAGACAAGCAAATTTAAAAATGTTATTCCAAAGAGCAAAACAATATGAAAGTAGCAATTTTAAAGGTTTATATAACTTTATTAACTTTATAGAAAAATTAAAACTAAGTAGTGGAGACTTAGGTGCTGCAAAACTTATTGGGGAAAATGACAATGTAATTAGAATTATGAGTATACATAAAAGTAAGGGGCTAGAATTTCCAATAGTATTTTTATCAAGTACAGGAAAACAATTTAATTTAATGGATTTAAACCAAAATATTTTATTACATCAAGAAATGGGAATAGGTGTAAAATATATTGATTATGAAAGGCAAGTACAATATGATACTTTAACAAAAGTAGCAATGAAAAATAAAATATTGGTAGAAACATTATCAGAAGAAATGAGAATTTTGTATGTAGCATTAACTAGAGCCAAAGAAAAATTATTTATTACAGGATTATTAAAAGACTATGAAAAAGAAAGTGCAAAGATAGAGCAACAAGTAAATGGATATACAAAATTTCAAGAAAAAATAAA
>CARBKU010000292.1 GCA_948946035.1 uncultured Clostridia bacterium | reverse complement strand
GTCTTTGATATGGTTATAAAATGCATTTTTTCTAATATAAACATATTCCTCATCAACAATATTTTTTTCTCTTAATTTATGCAATGTTTTTAAATGTTTTTTTAATCTTTGTTTAGATGAAACTCGTAATTTTCTTGTTATACTGCCATCTTCATTTAAGATATGCCTATATCCTAAAAAATCTATTCCATTTTTTACAATTCCTATTTGTGTTTTTTGATTTAGTGATAGCTTTAACTCATGTTCACATTTCTTCTTTATTTTTGAAAGTGAATATTGTAAATAACTTTTATCTCTATGAACCAAAATCATGTCGTCCATATAACGAATATACCCTTTTACTCTTAAATCTTCTTTAACATATCTGTCGATTACATTTAAATATAATAGTGCAAACCATTGACTAGATTGATTTCCAAGTGGTAAGCCAACATCTGCATTATTAGGCTGTTCTTTTACTAATTTTTCTATCATCCACATCTCATCACTTGAAAAATTAATCTTTTTTAGTAAATTTAATAGCACTTCGTGATCTATGCTTTGAAAATACTTTCTTATATCACATTTTAGAAAAAATATTTTATTGTTTTGTTCTTTTCTATATTCATTTCTTAAAAAATTTTCTAATCGTTTTATAGCAAATGTTGTTCCTTTTTCTTTTCTGCATGCTGCATTATCATATATTAGTTTTCTATCAATTTTATCTCTTAGTGCCACATCACAAAAACACTTTATAACAACTCTATCTCTAAAAGGTAATGCTTCTATAACTCTTTCTTTTGGCTCATATATTAAAAATTCTTTATACTTTCCTAATTTATATTTCTTTGACATTATATCGTTCATAAGATTACTTATATTACTTGATAAATTAGCTTCAAATCGTATCACTTCTCCTTTATGTTGTTTAGATTTTCTACAACCTTTATATGCATCATATAAATTTTCAAATGTAAAAATTTCTTTTAATTCCATATTGTATTTCCTCCTAAAAAAAGAACGCTCCTTAAAACTTGCAAAAAATAGATTATCTATTCGTTGCTCGTGTAAGCGTTCATATTCTTCCACCGCACTATTTCTTTAGCGGTTAGAAAAGAGAAAAATTCCTTCACTTTAAAATACTGATATATTTTCCTTAAAATATATTTCTCTGATTCTTTATTTTAAATCCACTTTTATAGGATTTATCAAAAGTGAATCTGGGCGAGCCCCACCATTGCGTTTGTTAACATTGTTGTAATTTCTATTACCATTATCGTTAACCACGCGCGCGTCATAGAGAATGGGGCTACAAAGAAAAACCCGAAATAAATTTTTCTCTTAATTAAAAGCCTTTCAGCCTAAAATCCTAACTTCGTTTTTTCCATCTTTCATCATCACTCTTTTTCCATGCTACTGTTAAATTAATTGCTTCTGATAATTGAATAGAAATTTGTTTGTATTGTTTCTTTAATATGCATCCAGAATTTTCTGCCACCATAGAAACATATCCTAGTAATTTTAATTTTACTATTGCCTCTTTTTGTAATTCTTCTCTTTTTGTTTTCTTTTCTACTGCATCCATTCTAATAAAATTAGCTTCTAATAAGCACTCTAATGTATCAAGACAATAGTTCTGCATTCTATTTACAAATACTCCTCTAAATTTTTTTGGAGATTTTTCTGTAACTGCAATTATATAAGCTGCTAGTTTCTTTACTACTGTTATAACCATTAAATCATTTGCATTAAATGGCAACTTATTCACTTGTTCTAATTCATTGTCATTTTCTACGCTTTCTTCAATTTCTTTTTTATTAAATCTTTTATTCTCAGCAGTAGCAATAGCTTGCTTCACTGCTACTTTATCCTCAATACTGTTTTCAGCTCCGTTAAAATCTTCTAATTTTTTAGGTATTTTCAAATTACTATCTCTACTAACTTGTAACATTTTTATCCTCCTTACACATTTCTGTATTTTAACATGAATTCCCTAAAAAATCCATTAAGTTCAATGTTTTAAAGTTCTCCTTTGATTTTTGTTATCTTATTTAAAAGCTTATTGTACTCCTCTCTACTAACACCTGTTCCTTCTAAAGACTTCTGATACTTTTTTTCTTCTTTAGATAGATATTCTTCTGGATCATCATAATATAATAATAATTCTAACATCAAACACTCTATTTCACATTCTGTATGCTTTTTATTTTTTATTGTAATACCTAATTTTTTTAATATCCTTTTCTCCTTAAAACTTAACATTTTTCTTATATTTAAAATCTCTAAATTATGATATTTTTCATCCCATTCTAAATATTTTT
>CARBKU010000291.1:1047-2304 GCA_948946035.1 uncultured Clostridia bacterium | reverse complement strand
CTATTATATTTAAAGGGAATCGCCTTTGCACTAGGATATTTGCTATTAGATGGAATTGGTTCATTTATGGATGATTATACTTTAGAGGCAGATTTATCAGCAGAACAAGTAATTATTGCATATTCTTTAATATATTGTTTTGTAGGAATTATATGCAGTATTATTTTAAAAGTAAAAGATAAGGAATATAAAATAATTGATTTAAAACAAAATAAACTTAAATTAGTGGGAACTTTAGTAGAAACAGCAGGTCAATATACATATATTTATGCATTTGCTTTTGGTGACGCTGTGCTTGCTTCGCCATATATTGCAGCATATAGCGTTGTTACAGTTATTTTGTCTAGAATTTTTTTAAAGGAGAAATTAAAAAAGAAACAATATATTTTAATTATGTGTATTTTAGCAAGTTTAATAATACTTTCATTTTAAAGTTTGCCATTTGGGACGGAGAATTTTGGCAATAATCTATATAAACTACTCGCTCCCAAAGGGTTATAATTATATTTTTTTGTCTACTTTCCCATTCTAAAAATTCTAAAGAAAAGTTTAAAAACTTTTCTAAGAATTTTTGAACGGTTACCCTGGAGTCGTTCTAAAAAATAGAATTATAACCCTTCTCGTGCTATTTAAAATATATTATTATTGCCCAAATTCCCTGTCACCAGTGGCAATTTCTTTTTTCGTTGCATAATAAGTTCTAAAATATAATGATAAACATATAAATTGAATAAAAGAAAAAAGAGGTGTTGCAAAATGGAAATGTGTAAAAGCATTGCAAAAGGAATAGGAATATCACTTATTTCAACATTTATATTGTTAATCATTTTCTCAATATTACTTACATACACAAATATAAGCGAAAACACAATTACACCTGTAATACTAATAGTTACAGCAATAAGCATATTAATTGGAAGTTCAATAGGAAATATTAAAATGAAAAAAAATGGAATGTTAAATGGAGCATTAGTTGGAGGAATTTATATTATAATCTTATATTTAATTTCAAGTTTATTAAATTGGAACTTTGGATTAAACTTACAAAGTATTATAATGATAACAGTAGGAATAGTTTTTGGAATTTTAGGAGGAATAGTAGGAGTAAATAAAAAATAAAAAAAGATTGTCAATGTCGAATTTTGCGATGAAAAGTTTTATTTTCTGCAAAAATTTAATTGACAATTTATTTTTTTGCAATTATAATTTAACTACATTTTATATTTCTATAATTCTATAAAATTAGTTCAAAAATTT
>CARBKU010000291.1:0-1037 GCA_948946035.1 uncultured Clostridia bacterium | reverse complement strand
AATCGAAAAAATCAAAAAAAGAAAACATTGTTACTATTAAAAATAAATAATATCAGGAGGTAAATGCTGTCAACTTAAATATTATATTTTATAGTAACAAAATACATAAAAAAGGAGGAATGCCTTTGACCAAAAAAAGAAAAATGCTAATAACAATAGGTATTTTATTAATTATATTATTATCTTTTGTAGGAGGACAAGTATATTCAAAATATGTTGCAAGACTAAAAGGCGAAGGAATAGCACAAGTAGCTACATGGAGATTTAAAGTAAATGGACAAGAAGAACAAGTACAAACTATTAACTTACAATCTAACTATAATAATGGAACATTATTAAACAATAAAATAGCACCAGGAACAAGTGGAAAATTTGACATAGTAGTAGATGGAACAGGTTCGGATGTAGGAATTTATTATAGTATTAACTTTACAAATGAACAGAACAAACCAAGTAACTTAAAATTTACATACAATAACATTCAATATAATTCAATTACTGAATTAACATCAGTACTAACAGGAGTTATAAATTCAAATGAAGAAGAAAAAAAGAAAACATTTACAATTAACTGGGAATGGAAATACGAAACTGGAAGTACAAATGAAGAAATTGCCCAAAATGACAAAATTGATACAGATGATGGAAAAAATATTTCTAATTACACATTTGATGTAATAGTATCTGGAAATCAAATAAATCCTAATTCATAGCAATTTATAGAATTATAGAAATAAAAATGAAAATATTATAAAAAGGAAGGATGCAATGAAAATTAATAATAAAAAAAGAAGAGAAATAACATTAGTATGTGTAACTATAATGGTATTAATATTATTTTTTTCTGGGTGTAGTATAGGAAAAGCAATAAGTAGTACACAAATAAAAGGAAAAGCAAATGTAACAGAGCCAATAATTGTAGTAGAAAATGATCCTAAAATACAACTCACAGCAATGCAAAACGAAGGACAATACAGTTTTATAGTCAGAAACTATAATAAAAGTGGAAAAACTACACAAGTAGATATGAAATATAA
>CARBKU010000290.1 GCA_948946035.1 uncultured Clostridia bacterium | reverse complement strand
ATCGTTATCTATAAAGTGAATTTCATTTCCTTCTGTAATATCATTTAAGAATCTAACTTGTTCATAGATTTCAAATCTCTGTTTTTCTAGGGTATATAAAAATCTTTCTAGTTTGCTATCAGTAGGAGAGAGGTAGGAATCTTTTAAAAGATTATTCAAAGAGTTATTTAGACTTTGTAATGAATTATATAGTTCGTTTTTAATTTGCACAAAAATCAGCTCCTTTCTAAGCTAAAATAAGGGGGTGAAAAAAACAATAGGGGCTTGTTAAAATTTATATAAATTAAATAATACTCTTTCAAGCCCCGTTTAATTGTTCGTATGCGAATTTTACGTATATAAAATTGTGTACATATCTTTTATATTATAGGAAAGTTTGTCTATAATTTATAAGTTAATATAATTTTCATAATATAAAAAAGACCATGAAAGTCTTAAAAATCATTGGCATATAAACTTTCTAAATCTTCAACAGAGTATATCTTCTATTGTCATGAAATCTATTTTTATAGTTATTATATTTTTTATTATTTATATACTTGTTGTTTTCGCCAATGGTATTAGTATCTTTTCGACTAGAACTATTGTTATTATTGTCTAGCTGACTAGTCGATTTTGGATAGGTAGGGTTGTCATATTTGACTAATGGTATTATTTTTCTATTTATTGTATTTGTCTTGTTGTATCTTGAAAATTTGTTATTACTTGAACATATTTCTTTTTGTATAAAGAACTTACTAGTTTTGATACTCTTGTATCAGATAAATTTACAATAGTGGCAATATATTTATTTGTGATGGTGCAATATCCATCATTTTTGCTAAAAAATAATATTAAGGAATAGATATATTTTTCTTTATCGCTTAAATTTTCATTTGTTAGGATTTTATACGGCATCCATAGACCTTTTAGATTGTTTTCTTGCATAATTTCACCTTCTTTCATTAAAAATAAAAACACCTCATATTGAGGTGCAAAATAAAAAATATAATTTAAGCTACTTTTAATTCGATTCCAGTATCTAAAATTTCTTTTACTAAACCATCAGGATTTGAATAATCATCAAGAGTAAATGGTTGAGGTTGCAAGTCTATACCCAATCCAGAAGTTTTTATTAATAAAAAAGACATATCTTCAATTATAGAAGTACTTTTAAAATCCTTAGAAAATATTGCAATATCAATATCGCTATCTTCATTATAGCAATTTTTGGCATAAGAACCAAAAATAATTACTTTATCTATTGATATTTCTTTAGATATTTCCTGAATATATTTAATTATTATTTCCAATATGTTTTTAGGGATGTTAGCCATTTGAAAGCCTCCTTTGTTTCTTTTAATAAATCAATACATATTTTTTCATCCAAAGATTCACTAATTCTCCTCTTGTAATCTAAATATCTCTCAGCTATATAATAAGAATGTAATCTAGTAAATAGAGAAGAATATTTTTTAACATTTTCATCAAAATCATCAGCTGTTATTTTATTATAGTATTCATCATTTTTAAATATTAATTCAAATAAGTATAAAATATTATGAGATTTAGGTGATTCATTTCCTGTATATAAAACATGTAAAGCTTTTACTAATTTTTCAATAGCTTGCTCACAGGTAAATGCAACATATACATATCGTTTAGATTTTAGCATGAAATCAGCAGTTTCTAAATCATATGCGGCTATTTTTAGCCAGTGTTCGTATTTTTCTATATTAGTCAAAATTTAATCACTTCCTAACTATAATATATTTTAGCATAATTTCTTATATATATGCAATTGCAAAATTGAAAAAAGTTAAATTTTATATTACAAGGCAAACTACTGTTATCAATTTTATAATATTTTAGCTCTAACAAATGTCTAACAAAATCTTTCTAAATTTTAAATCCTAAAAATATTATTAAATAAAAAAATAAAAATTATAATTACTAAAATACTATAAAAACTAATACTTTAAGTAATATTAATAAATAATAAGAAAAGTTATAAAGTAAATACTTTTGAAGACTTTGACTCTGGCATGCGTGTGTTCGAATCCCACCAGCCCAGCCATTAGAAAAAATTATCCAATTAAACTTATTCTCGACAAGTGGTTTAATTATGATAATTTTTTTATTTACACAGCATATAATCGTTGGAACAAAATCAAATATTTTGACAACGATTTATTTATGCAAAACTAATTGCATTTGCCAAAACATTAGCAGAAACATTTTTAGTATTACTTTCTAAATGTGTATATAAATTTGCAGTGGTAGAATAGATCGGAAGAGCGTCGTGTAGGGAAAGAGTGTAGATCTCGGTGGTCG
>CARBKU010000289.1 GCA_948946035.1 uncultured Clostridia bacterium | reverse complement strand
TTTTTAGATATTTTTCAACATTATATACTGGTATTATTATACTAATTAATTCTTCCATAATATTTCCTTTGCTATTATATCAATGTTTAATTTTATGTTACTATATTACTTATTATTTTTTAAAATGATTTTATTATAAAAATCATTTTAATTTAATATTATAAGTTCAAAATGTAACTATTTTATTTTTGTAGAGTATTTATATAGCATAGAAGCTGCTTCTGCTCTTGTTGCACTTCCTTGTGGGTTTAATTTTTTATCCGCTGTTCCTGTTATTACTCCTGCTCCTACTGCCCATTGCATTTGTGATTTAGCGAATTTTGATACTTTATTTCCATCTTTAAATTCGCTTAAATTATTTGTTTGTGTTACTTTTTTTCCTTTATATTTTGCATATTTGTTTAAAATAACTGATAATTGTTCTCTTGTAATATTATCATTTGGTCCAAATTTCCCATTATCATATCCACTTACTACTTTTTTGTCTGTTGCCCATTTTACTGCTTTATAATAGTATTGTTTTGAGTCTTGAACATCTGGAAATTTTGTTTTTCCTGATACACTTGGTGAATTTTCCATTCTATATAATATAGTTACTAACATTCCTCTTGTAAATTTTGCATTTGGTTCAAATTTAGTACTTGTTGTACCTTTTATCATACCTTTTTGGTAACAATATTTAACAGCTGTATAATACCAGTCATCAACTGTTACATCTTTAAATGGTAATTCTGTTAATTTTACTGTTACATTATAAGTACCTTTTATTCCTGTTCCATCTGTTGCCATTGCAGTAATTGTAACTGTTCCTGCTCCTTTTCCAGTTACTACACCTGATGCATTTACAGTTGCTATGTTAGTATTACTACTAGTCCATTTTACATTTTTGTTAAATGCATTTGATGGAGATATTGTTGTATTTAATGTAATTGTTTTTGTTTTTAATACTGATGTACTTCCTGTTATCTTTATTGTTTTTACTGGAGTACATTCTACATATTTACAATTGTTATTTTGTGCAAATGTTTTAGCTGCTGTTCCTGCATATCCATAAATTGTACAATTTGTAGGTCCATTTTTAAGAACATTTGCACCTATTTCTTGTATTGATTTTGTAAAATAAATATTTTTTAATGCATAACAATTTTCAAATGTTCCATACCATCCAGATTCCATTGTTTTTACCTTGTATGGTATTTTTATGCTTGTTAGCTTTGAACAATTGTAAAATGCACTGTCTTTTATAGTTATTACACTATTTGGAATTGTAATATTTGTTAAATTAGTGCAATTTGTAAACATTCCAGTTGGTATTTCTTGTAAACTACTTGGTAATGTAACAGTTTTTAATGATGTACATTTTCCAAATGTTTCTACTCCCATATCAGTAATAATATTTGGGAAATTAACAGATGTTAGTGATGTACAGTTGTAAAATGCATGTCTACACAAGCTTGTTATTTTTCCTAAAATGTTAACATTTGTTAATGATGTACAATTTTCAAATATTCCATAATATCCCCCATCCATTTCAGTTACACTTGATGGTATTGTTATTGTTTTTAATGCTGAACAATTATAAAATACTTCTCCTCTTATTGTTTTTACACTACTTGGTATTGTTATTCCTGTTAAACTTTTACATCCACTAAATAAGTTTCTTTCTATTGTTGTTAGTTTATTTGATAATGTGACTTTTTGTAATGAAGTACAACCTTGAAATGTGTGGTATCCTAATTGAGTAACAGAATTAGGTATGTTAATACTAGTTAAAGATTCACAATTTTCAAATGCATATGGCTCTATAGTTTTAACACTACTAGGAATATTAATACTACTTAAAGATATACAACCACTAAATGCGTTCCAATCTATTAATTCTATTGTATTTGGCAAAGTTACTCTCTCTAAATCTGTACATCCATTAAATCCAGTTACTCTTGTAACTTTCTTTCCATTGATATAACTTGGTATTGTAGCATTTTCTATATATTTTCCTCTTGCTACAACTGTTATAATCCCATCCCAACTTTCTTCGTAACTAATTTCGTCATTATAATCTGTTGCTGCTTTTACTGGACTATTAAATAATATTTGTATAATTAAAATTATTGCAAATATCATGCTTATAAATAAAATTTTTCTTTTCATTATTTTCCCCTTTCTTAATCATATGGATTATATCATAACCCTTCTACATAATTCAACTACTTTTGAATATTTTATAAGGTAAAATAATTCTATTACAAAAATTCCCAGTAAACCAGAACATTTGAACAATATTGATAGAATTCTCCACATTAGCCAGCTATTAATTTAAGGATAAATA
>CARBKU010000288.1 GCA_948946035.1 uncultured Clostridia bacterium | reverse complement strand
TACCAAGTTATTTTAATAGAGTTCCTGGTACTATAAAAAATGGTATTATAAAAATGAATAAAGCTACAAATAATCTCTATAAATATTATGAAAATGGAAAAGCTAAAATTTCAAAAGAAGGCATTGAGTGGTTATGTAAGAATTGCTTTAAACATAAATATTTGGAATTACTTGAACAATATAAAATGGAACTGACAGAGATATACATAGAAAAAGGCTATCCTTATGATGTTTTTTAAGTATAAATTCAATTGTAAAATAACGTAAAAACAATAGTATTTTTTCAAATTTATGCTATAATACAATTGTGCAGAAACTTTCTGCACAATTAAAAAGAAGGTGAAATTATGTTAGAACTTGATAAAAATCAATATAAAGGTATCTTTGAAAGTATCAAAAATGAAATTTTAAAATCTCAATACAAAGCAATGCAAGTGGTTAATAAAGAAATGATTTTTATGTATTGGCATATTGGTAAAATCATTCTTGAAAATTCTGAATGGGGAAATAAATTCATTGACAATTTATCTATTGACTTAAAATTAGAATTTCCAAATATAAAAGGTTTTTCAATTAGAAATTTAAAAAATATGAAGAAATTTGCAATGCAATATCCTGATTTTGAATTTGTGCAGAAAGTTTCTGCACAAATAACATGGTCAGATAATCTTTTGATTATAGATAAAGTAAAAGAACCTGAAAAAAGAGAATGGTATATTAATGAAACTATAAAAAATGGTTGGTCTTATGATATTTTAGAATGGCAGATAGATTCAAAATTATATGATAGACAAGAAATTAGTGAAAAAATAACAAACTTTCAAAATACTCTACCAGATGTTCAAAGCGACTTGGCAATGCAAACAATGAAAGATCCATATCTTTTTGGTTTTGTTGCTTTAAAAGGCAAAGTTAAGGAATTAGAAATAGAAAATGCTATTATAAATAAAATTAAAGATGTTCTTATAGAATTAGGTAATGGATTTGCTTTTGTTGGTAACCAATACAAATTAACTGTTGGTAATAAGGATTATTTTATAGATTTACTATTTTATCATTTAAAATTAAAGTGTTATATTGCAGTAGAATTAAAAGCAAGAGAATTTGAGCCTACTGATGCAGGACAATTAAACTTCTATTTATCAGCATTAGATGATTTAGTAAAAGATAAAACAGATAATCCCAGTATTGGATTACTTCTATGTAAAACAAAAGATAAATTTACAGCAGAATATGCATTAAAAGATATTAATAAGCCTATTGGAGTTAGTGAATATAAATTACTAGAAGATATTCCAGAATATTTACAATCACAATTACCAAAGGCTGAAGATATTGAATTACATATACAAGATATAGAAGAAAATTAACTGGAGGAATACTTATGTTTGAATTAAAAGCAACAGATGAAAATATAGAAAATAGTTTAATAACAAATTCTCTTGATAGAAATAAAACTGTTTTTCAGTTTTTAAAAATTCTATATTCTCTAAAAGAGCAATATTCCTTATGTATTGATGGAAATTGGGGAACTGGTAAAACATTTTTTGTTAAACAATGTATTAGAACTATACAATTACTAAATATGAATGAAGCAACAGAAAATTTAAAAGAGTATAAAACTAAATTAGATACTGAGTTTGCTGAAATGCAGGTTCAAAATGAAATTTTTCCAGTATATTTTAATGCATGGGAATATGATTCTAATAGAGATCCATTAATAGCTTTTATTTATAGTTTGATAAATGATATAAATTTAGACCTATCAATTTCTAAAGATAATGAAGATACTACTATTATAGATAGATTAAAGAAATTAATGTCATCCTTCAAATTTGGTGCAACTATTACAGATGAAAAAACAGGAATGTCTTATGGTGCAGAAATTCAGTATACTCCAACAGATAAGCCTAATATATTAAAAGAAGTTACATCAATAAAGAATATTGAGGAAAACTTTAAAGGACTACTTAATGATATTCTTCCAGAAAGAGCGAATAGAGTAGTAATTTTCATAGATGAGTTAGACAGATGTAATCCGATATTTGCAGTAAAATTATTAGAAAATTTTAAGCACTTTTTTAATAATAATCGCTTCATATTTGTATTTTCTACTAATATATTAGAGCTAAAGAATACTATTAATAATTTTTATGGTAATAATTTTAATAGTTCTTATTACTTACAAAAATTCTTTGACTTACAATTTGAATTGCCAAAGGTTAATTTAGAAAATTATATTAATAATCACTTAAAATTAAGTTTTACTGGTTGGCAAGAAAAGATTATTAATGAGATTATGCATACTTTTAATTTCTCATTAAGAGAT
>CARBKU010000287.1 GCA_948946035.1 uncultured Clostridia bacterium | reverse complement strand
GGCTAGAATTTATATGTGAGTTTTCTAAAGTTACTCCTACCTTTATCAATGGTAGGAGTAACTTTAGAAAATTAGAAAAAACAAATCTTACATATATTGAGCCACATAGAATGATTATCAAAAATGTTACTTTTTTAGTTTTTAATTATTCTAATGATGTGTATATTTCAAATTTAACTAAAAAGATTAAATTATCAGAGTTAGAAGAATATTTGAAAAATATATAATTGTAAATATTTGCATTTCTTAAAATCGTAGTATAATATAATCAATAAAAATTTGTATTGACTCTGCAAGAGTTATATATATGAGTACTTTGAAAAAATTATATTATATTGCATTATTGTTGCGTAAGCAAAAAGGTTCTCGGAACCTCACTCACAATCTTTGATTGTGTAGTGGGTGAGGTTCTTATATTTTTAGTTTATGATAAATGGATTTAAGAGATGTCAAGGGTACTCGTGTACTTTGATGTCTCTTTTTTGTTAGATTGGAGGTTTGAAAATTGAACGAAGAAAAGAAAAAATGTGGATTGTATATGAGAGTTTCCACCGAAGACCAAGCTCGTGAGGGTTTTAGCCTTCCAGAACAAAAGGAAAGATTAGAAACTTTTTGTAAGTTTAAAGGTTATGAAATAGTAGATTATTATGAAGACGCTGGAATAAGTGCTAAAACTGGTAATTATAGACCAGAGTTTGAAAGATTAAAAAATGATATTAAATCTAAAAGAATCAATACTATTGTTGCCTTAAAACTAGACAGAATAACCAGAAGTATATGTGATTGGGAAAAACTAATAACTTTTTAGATGACAATAATGCTTATCTTGACTGTGCAAATGACGAAATAAATACTACAACCGCAAATGGTAAAATGATTTCAAGACTTTTAATGAGTGTTAGTCAAAACGAAATAGAAAGAACAAGCGAAAGAACAAAAGTAGGACTAGCTGGAGCAATAAAGTCAGGACATATTCCACACGTTGCCCCATTAGGCTATAAGCACGAAGATAAAAAATTAGTAATAGATTATGCTACTAAAGATATTGTAATTAGAATATTTGATTTGTACTATAATGGCTATTCTTATCAGAAAATAAGTAATCTATTTAACGAAGAAAAAGTATTAGAAAAAAATAACTGGCGAGATTCTACAATACAGACTATTCTTGAAAATGAAATATATAAAGGTGATTTTGTTCACGGAAAAAGAGCAAAACATCCAACTTATTATGAAGATGTTGTTGAGCCTATTATCTCAAAAGAAATGTGGGCAGATTGCCAAGTACAGAAAAAGAAAAACTCTAGGAGCTACCAAAGAACATTAACTTATTTATATTTGCAAAAGTTAAGATGTCCTAAATGTAACAGAATACTAGGAGGAAAAGCAACTACAAAGAAAAATGGTAATGCCTACTTCTACTATTATTGTAATGACTGCAAAATTGAGTTTAAAGAGAAAGTTATCAATGACTATTTCAATCAATTTATTAGTGAATTAGTAGAGTATGACTCTGTTGTAAATCAATTCTTCTTGCCTATGATAAAGCAAAAATTTGATGAGCCGAAGGAACAACTAGAAAAGGAAATAAAAGAACAAAACAATAAACTTGAAAGAATTAAAAAAGCCTATATCAATGGAGTATTTGAATTAAAATAATATAACGAAGAAAAGAAAATCGTTGAAAATGCTATTGAAAAATTACAGAATAAACTTGAAACTACTGATTGCACCGAAGAACTAAAATTTACACCAAAAGACATTTTACTAAAAAGAGATATTGATTTTATTAACAAGGTTAAGCTAGAAAAACAATATCAAACAAGAACTAAAACTTGGAAAGATTATACAAGAACAGAACAAGCAGAACTTATAATGAAATATGTTGATAATATAGAACTTGCTTTAGTTGGTAAAGAAATAATTGTAAATCAAATAAATTTTAGAGAATCAATCTGTAAGCCTTGTCAAGAACTATATGATAATGGTTATATAGATACTACAAAACCTATGATATTAGGTAATGTACTTGGTAGTGTTAGATTTAGTAATTACTTGCCAGAAGAAGAAGTTGGCGAAATAATTATGAGATTAAGACAATATTATGATGTTCACTATACAGAAGCAACCTACTATGTAGATAAGCAGATGTTATATTTTAACTTTGCTGAAGATAACTCTGCTATTGTTAGAGTGTTCCCATTAGAAGATTATTATAAATTAGATCCAGATAACAAAATGGAAACTTATAGATTTGGAATACTTTACATCAATGAAGATGGATCTATGTCAAGTTTTTAGACACATTTTTTTGCGAATTTTTATAAATTATT
>CARBKU010000286.1 GCA_948946035.1 uncultured Clostridia bacterium | reverse complement strand
CCGATCTTACAAAAATTAGTGATAATTTTTTATAAAATTTATTAGTAGCAGATACTACTGCACTTATTTTATTTACATTTTTTTCAGCTAGTGGTTTATATAAACTAGCTAATATAACAGCACTAAGTCCACCTTCAAATAATGTTATATAGTTCAAAAATTGATTTAAAGAAGATATTAATCCATTAACTTCTGAGCCAAATGTTTCTAATAGTAATCTTGGAATTATAAAACCACTTATAATTGTCACAACTTGTAAAAGAATAGTAGATATTGTATTTATTAATGTTCTTTTATTTTTCATTTTCTCTTTCTTCCTTTAAATAACTAATTAGCCTTCTATATCCTTCTTTTAGCCCATATTCACAATTCCATCCAATTTGTTTTAATTTTTCATTACTTAATACCATTTTATTGTCTGGAGCAAAGCCAGCATTTTCTTTTGGTATATCAACTATTACTTGTATTTTATCATTTCCAAATTCATTTGCTAACCATTTAGCACTATCTAATATTGTCATATTTGTTTTATCTCCTACAATATTATAAGCTTCTCCATTTTCTCCGTTAAGCAATATATACAATATTCCTAAGATAGTATCTGTAGTATAACTATAATTTATTATAGTTGAACCTGTTGATTTTAAAACTATATTTTGCTCATTTAATATAGAATCTGCAAAAACCTTGTATACTCTATTTTCATATTTTGAAACTCCTGCACCAAAAGTTTGGGCAATTCTTCCAATTCTTACTGGAATATTGTATTCTGAAAAATAGCTATAGCAATACAATTCGCATATTCTCTTTCCTTCTGAATATGAACTTCTAACGGACAATGGATTAATATACCCTAAATCATTTTCTTTAACATTTTCTAAATCCATTGTACCATACATTTCCATAGATGATAAATATACCATTGATTTTATATTATTTTTTTTGGCACATTCCAACATATTTTTTGTTCCTAATACAGATATATCTAATGTTTCTACTGGATTATCTATAAAAAATTTAGATTTTGTCGGTGATGCTCCATGTATTATATAATCAATTCCTAAATCTACTGAATTATATTGTTCTACACTTGTTTCAATATATATAATATTTTTGTTTTTTCCAAATATAATTTCTGCCTCTTCTTTATTTCTAACTAACAAATACATGTTTAAATTTAAATTAAATTTTTCATTTCTATAGCATAAAGCTTTTACCATAATTGAACCTATTAGACCTGTTGCACCTGTGATTAATATTTTTTTATTTTTTAATTTTTCCCAATTAATTAAATCGCTTACTGCAATATTCTCTATATCTTTTTTTAGTATTGAATTCATTATTTATCTCCATTTTCAATTTTTACAACTTCCATTATATGCGCCACTCTTTTCTCTTTTGGTGGTAATTCCATATAATTCCCATACAAATTTCTTAAATATTCGTCATAACACTCAAAAGTATTTACTTCTATTCCTTCAAACATCACTTTATGGTTTGTTACTTTTGATTTTAATAGTTTTTCTTGTGGACCATATCCCCAAGCAATACCTCCTACAAATTTTGATGATTCATAATTATAATGACTAGATATTTTGTCTATCTTTTTCGCAATGCCTCTTGCTCCTATTGGCTTTAACATAAATCTTAAAATTGGCTTTATTATAGATTTTAGTTTTGTTTTTGACTCATTTTTTATAACCTCATCTTTTGCTTTTAACATAACTAAAACTTTTCTTAAAAAAAGAACCTTTTTATATATTTTTTTTTACCTTTTTATCACTTTCTGGTAGTCCATCCATAGGAAAAACATCTAACCATAAATGTTTATCAAATTCATCGTCAATATAATGTTTATCCATTTTTGTATTAAGATTCATTATTTTACAAAATGGATCATTTAAATTATTTAATTCTAATGAATGAACTTCTAAATAATTATTTATTAGTAAATTATCTTTTTTTACTAGTTCTTGAAACTTTATATAATCTGGTCTTGGCATTAGGATATCTATGTCATCATCCCATGGTATAAACCCTTTATGTCTTATAGCTCCAAGTAATGTACCCCCACAAATAAAATAATTTAAATTATTTGTGTCAAAATAATTAATAAGTTCTTTTAACATTTGTAATTCCTCATCATGTATCTCATCTAAATTCATAACATTATCACTTCTTCTTTCTCCAAGTTTTTTCCTTTTTTTTTAGAATTTACAATTAAATCTACGAATAACAAAATAAATATATTATATACAATTTGAAATAATTGAGGATCTATAAATGAATGTACTGCAATTATTGCAATAAAACAACATAAATATTCATTATTATTT
>CARBKU010000285.1 GCA_948946035.1 uncultured Clostridia bacterium | reverse complement strand
CTTTTTTGTATTAATATATGATAGTGATATGAATCAAATAGTTTTTCCTTTTCTTCATAATAGTCCACTACTTGATATATATTAATAATTTCAAAGTCTTTAAATAATTCTTTTATCAAATTGTAATCCACATAAAAATGTGGTACTTTATATTCTGGTCCTTCTTCCATTCTTAATCTTGTATTTTCATCTATTAAAGGCAAATCTTCTTGTTTAAATCCCCATGTATCTTTTGAGCCTAATGTCAAATAACATTCAGCATTATTTTTCATTACTCTGTAAATTTCTTTAATAACTCGTTTCATTCCTTCTGTATCTGTATGAGAAATTACATTTCTACAATAAATACAATCAAATTGTTCATTATTATATGGTAAATTAAGCATATCTACAACTTTATATTCAAATTCTAAATTTTCTTTCTTAGCCCATTCTGGATTTAGTACATTTAGTGAACTTTAGCACTCTAATAGGCATTTTTTAGTGGTTCATTCGGTGAATTTTCACATCAAATCTGCTTAAAATTTTTGTTCTTTTATTAACTCTTGAAGGCTTGTCCTTCAATGTGTATAGGCGATGTATGAACACTTGCTTTCCTGCCCTCAATTTTGATTGAGGGATTCTATATTTAATTACAATTATGTCTACTTAGTTTGCATATTCTTATATTTTTATGTTCCTGTACTTCTGTATTTATTTAAAGCAATATTCCATAATTTGATAGCAACTATCCATAAAACAATTGCTATTATAGGAGCTAAATATATCATATAATGATTTAGCCCTAAATAATCCATTGTTGGATAATATGCAACAAAAGCAAAAGGTAAAATAACTGTTATTAATATTTTTATAAAACCATTATATATATTAATTGGATATTCTGTAAAAGTATACATTCTATAAAATGACCATATTACTTCATTTGATCTATATGTCCAAAATGATGAAATACTAAACATAGTCAAAATTGCTCCAATTATTAATGCTCCTACCATACTAAAAAATACAATTTTAACAATTAATAATATAGTTATAGGTATGGCAAGTTTATATAACATATATATTGTTATACCTAATCCTATAAAAAAGTCTGCTATTGATACAAACTCTCTTGATGCTCCTATAATAGAAATTAAAGGATGTATAGGTCTTAATAAAATTTTATCAAATTCTCCATTTCGTATATATTTAGGTCCAATATCATATAAAGCATCAAAGCAATATCCTTGTATTCCAATTGAAATTCTTGTTACACCATATAATAATAGAATTTGTTCAAAATTCCAACCTGCTATATCTTCTGTATTTTGAAAAACAATAAATATAAAAATCAAACTAACAGCTTGTACTACAAGTTGCGAAAAGATTCCAGCAATACAATCTATTCTATATATAAGGATTTCTTTTAAAGATATTTTTAGAAAAGATAAGTATAAACTTATGTTATTTAATATTTTACTCATTCTAACCTCCATTTATTGTTATATTCTTCACTGCATGATTAAAAAATATTTTTGCTATAAAATATAAAATAATTCCCCATGCTATTTGCTTAATGATTATGAAGAATATTTCATTTATATCAATATTTCCAAGCCACATATTAACAGGAGTATATATCAATTCTTTAAATGGTAACCATTTTGATAGTTCTTGAAACCATAAAGGGAATAATGTAATAGGTGCAATTATTCCTGAAAATATTTGAATCGTTGCTTTTCTTAAAATTTGCATTCCCCAAATTGAATTAGTATAAAAACCTACAGTCCCTACTATCATTTGTATAAAAAATGTTATTGGCACTCCTAATAGCATTACAAAGATACACAAGACAAAATTTATTATGCTAGTTGGCAAAGTTAACTTCCAAAAAAATGAACATATAATAAAAGTTGCTATACCAATTACTGTTGCAAAAGCTAGTTCTCCTAAGTTAACTCCAAAATAATATTTAAAATAGGAAATAGGATTTAATAACTCTTTATTTATTTGTCCATTTCTTATAGAATGTGCCATATCTTCATTTATTCCCCATAATGCTATTGAACTAAATGATATTACTAGGATATAGTAAGTTATCATTTGTGATATTGTAAAACCTCCTGCATCACCTGTTTGATTATAAATTGCTTGCCATACAAAAATATATACTACTACTTCCACAATTCTATTTAATGTAAAGAGGTAAAAATTCGACTTATATATATTGTACTGTTTAAATTGCATTTTTGCTAGTTCTACCATTGTTTTTATCATTGTTATGTACTCCTCTATATATTTCTTTTAATATGTCTTCTAGTTCAGTTTCTTTCATGTGTATATCTTCTATTACACAATATTT
>CARBKU010000284.1 GCA_948946035.1 uncultured Clostridia bacterium | reverse complement strand
GATATTGCAGCAATATTTACAATACTTACAGCAAAAAAAGTATCAGGAAATAAAACAGCATATCTAGTATTTATATTTATGCTACCATTAATAATATTTACACCACATATGATAGTACCATATACAGACACAATAACTTTATTTATACCAATTTCGCTATATTATTTTTACTTAAAAATAAAAGATAATACAAAAATGAAATATTTATATATTTTTATAGAAGCAATTTTACTTGTAGGTGGATATTTTTTAAAACCAACATGCATAATAATAGGAATTGCAATATTATTAGCAGAATTGTTATATATAAAAATAAATAAAGATAATATATTAACTAGCTTTAAAAATCTAGGCATAACAACTTTAATATTAATTTTAGGTGTTGGTATATCATTAGGATGTTATTCATATATAAAAGAAAAGAATATTTCAAAATATATTAGTAAAGAAGAAATAGATGAAAAATCTATACCAGCGACACATTTTTTAATGATGGGAATGCAAGAAGGAATAATTGAAGATGCTAAAGGAAAAAATAATATAATGTATGGTGCTTATAGTGGAGAAGACTTAAAATCTACAATGGAAATTAAAGGAAGAAAAGAAAAGACAAAATATCATATAGAAAAAGTTAAAGAAAGATTACAAAATTTTGGAATATTTGGATATTTACAATTTGTATATAATAAAGTTACATGGATATTATCAGATGGGACATTTTATTATGGAGCAGAAGGAACATTTTTTCTTACAGAGCCATATAACAAGACAGAAATAGCAAATAAATTACATGGATTTGTAAATCTTAATTCAAAAAAATATCAAATTATTACTGCAAATATTATGCAAATAACATGGACAACCTTAATTATAGGTTTAATTATGACATATAAAAGTAGAGGAAAAAATGTTAATATATTGAAATTTTCAATAATAGGTATTATACTATTTATAGTTTTATTTGAAGGAAGGTCAAGATATTTATATAATTATGTACCAATATTTATAATTGTTGGAACATTAGGAATAAAAAATGCAATGGAAATTATTCAAAGTAAATTTCAAAATAATAAAAGGGAGGAACAACAATATTTAATATTGTAAAAAATAAGATGGAAAAAAAGAAAGTATCACTTGTAATACCAATGTACTATGAAGAAAAAGTTGCAAAAGAATGCTATAAAAGAGTAAAAGAATGTTTAAACAAATTGGAAAATTATAATCATGAAATTATTTTTATTAATGATGGAAGCAAAGACAAGACTTTAGAAATTTTGCAGGAAATAGCTCAAAATGATAAAAATGTAAAAATAATATCATTTTCTAGAAACTTCGGACATCAAGCAGCGGTAACAGCAGGACTAAAAGTAGTAACAGGAGATGCAATTGTAATTATTGATGCAGACCTTCAAGATCCACCAGAGTTAATACCAGATATGATTAAAAAATGGGAAGAAGGAAACGAAGTAATTTATGGAAAAAGAAAAACCAGAAAAGGTGAATCTGCTTTTAAATTATTAACAGCAAAAGTATTTTATAATACTTTAAATGCTTTGTCAGATGTAGAAATTCCAAAAGATACAGGAGATTTTAGACTTGTTGATAGAAAAGTAGTAGATACTATTAACAGTTTGCCAGAACATAATAAATTTTTAAGAGGATTATTTAGTTGGGTGGGATATAAACAGTATGCTTATGAGTATGAAAGACAAGAAAGATTTGCAGGAGATACAAAGTATCCTTTAAAGAAAATGCTTAAATTGGCATCTGATGGAATTATTAGTTTTTCTAGTAAACCAATTAAATTGGTTGGTGCATTGGGAATTTTTTCTATTGTTATCTCCGTTATTATTTTGGTTTACGCACTTATTTCTTATGTTTTTAAGTTGAATAATTTGTCTGCTGGTTGGACATCTATTATGGTTGCAATTACGTTTTTTGCTGGTGTTCAATTATTGTCTTTGTGGATTATTTCAGAGTATATTGGAAGAATTTATGATGAAGCTAAAGGTAGACCTCAATATGTTATAGATAAGAAAATTAATATTGATGAGTAATATGACATTTTACAATTGAGATAAAAAAATTGTCAAAATTTTTAGTTCTCAATAACAAAAATTCCTATCACAATATTAATGGCACAAGAGGCACTAACTAGCAATTTTCCAGTAATTAGTTGACCTAAATATATTGACAGAAAATGTAGAACAAGATAAAATAATAAAAGGATTAAATAAATATGTTAGGAGAGATATTAATGAAAACAATCAAAATTATGTCAAGTTTAATATTAGTTGTATTATTATTTAACATTTTTTCAGTTATCATTTTTAGTAGCTATGCAAATA
>CARBKU010000283.1 GCA_948946035.1 uncultured Clostridia bacterium | reverse complement strand
TTCACTAATTCCAGAAAGCATCATATTTGGAGCATCTTTTACATCTAAAATATTCATATTTTACTCCTTTTCTATTCATTATTTGATATACCTGAAGATTTAATTTTTCTTGTATAAAGCGATGTTATAAATGCACTTATCATTGTTGTTATAAATAGTACTCCTGGAATGATTATATAAAGTTCACTTGGATTTTTTACATAATCTACTCCGATTTCTAATCCCATCATTTTAAATACTGGATCTATACATAAATGTGTTAATGGCATTACTAAAATTTCACTTATAATTACTGCAATTATTCCAATAAATAAAAATCTAAATGTATGGTATAAATAAATTTTTCCATTCCTTATACCTATTGCTTTCATAAGTGCAATTTCACCTTGTTCTTTTGAAATAAATGAACGTTCCATAAGCACTGTAATAAGAGCTACTAAAATAATTGTAATTATAGCAACAAGAATTTTCATGGCATTCATAGCTTCAGTAACACTTAACTTTTCTGATATGGCTTCTTCACTTGTTTTAACATCTGAAAGTTCAGGATATAACTCTTTTATTTTTTCAATTCTATATTTAATTTCTTCTTTATTAGGATTGTCTGTAAATTTAATTTGAGAATCTGTATAACTTTGGCTTTGAAGATAATTTAATTTTTCATTAGAATAAAATCTTATTCCATCTCCCATATTATACATTGTTTGAAAAAATGCTGTAATTATATATTTTTTATCCCCATCTATAGTTTTTATTGTTATGGTATCTCCAATAGTAGCTTTTATTTTATTTGCTGAAATCTTAGTTATAGCTATTTCACCATCATTTTGTGGAGCTGTTCCTTCTAAATATTCATACATATCCATTGTTGTTCCTGTACCTTGATATCCATAAATATCAGCTTTATTTCCATCAAAAATCACAGGAAATGAAAACAGAATCTCTTTCATACATTTTGCAGGCATTCCATTTTTTTCAAGTTCTTTTTCCAAACCTTTTAATGATTTTTCAAGCTTTTCCTGACCATCTTCTAACAAATATTCTGTACTATCATCACCAAAAAACACATCACTTTCAACCATATCAAATGCACTATGCAAAGTGCCACTTTTTAATGTTGAAACAGTTACTGAAAGTATAAAAAGAAGTGATATACAAAGAGAAAATACAATAGTAATAATACTAAAACGTTTTGGACTACTTACAATGTCATTAAGTGAAAGAAATGCCATTGTAGGTAATTTACTTTTTCCTAATTTCATATAACTTTTTTTACGAAAACGCTCTCCTGTTTCTCCATTTCTAATAGCATCTATAGGTCTCATTTTTTTCACTTTTTTTGTACAACTAAAACAGAATAATAAAATTACACTAACTACTATTACTGCACACAATAAACTTATAAATATAGAATTTTGATTACTTATGATTATTGATTTTGAAGAACCACTCATAAGAAGATTTCCAAAAGGAAAACTTAAGATTAATCCAATTATTGCTCCTAGTATTGAAAGAGCAGTGTATTTCACAAGATACAGTCCTCTTATTTTTAAATTTGTTATTCCGATTGCTTTCATAACTCCTATTTCACGAAATTCTTCCGTTAGTGTAAATGTAATTGTAAAACGCAAAACTACAAATGCAATTGCTATAAAAATAAAACTTACAACTAAAATAATACCTGTTATCATCATATCAAAAATATAATTTAATTTTATATGAGCTCTATCCCCACGAAATATACTATTATCGGTAAATGGCTTAATTTCTGAAAGCATATTTTCAATATCATTTGTATGTATATGAATTATTTTTCCACCATAAAGTCTATCTATTTCTGAAAATTCTAAATATTTATTAAAATCCTCTTTATTTATTATATAACGTTGAATTGATGCTCCATTTATTCCCAATACAGCATCTTTAATTCCACCTGCAAATGTAAATTCATTTTTAATACCTTTAAATTCAATAGTAATTTTATCTCCTATTTCAAGTCCAAGAATATCTGCCTTTCCTTCTGTCATATAAATTTTTCCAGGTTCCACTTTTTCAAGTATGCTACCATCAGATAGAAAATAATTTAATGATAATTCTTCATCACTTTGAATGAAATTAATTCCACCTAGAGCAGTTATGTTTTCATCTTCAAATATAAAATTCTTTTGTTCTAAAAACAACACTTTTTCTATACCATAATTTTCAATTGTATTTGTGGCATTAAGAATAGTTTCTACATCATTTTCATTATTCTTATTACTAGCTAGTAATAAATAATCTGGTACATTAGCCATATCTAAATAATTATCTAATGCAGAAGTTACATTTAATATATTATTTACACTAGATGAAACAAACATTGTTGCAAGTATA
>CARBKU010000282.1 GCA_948946035.1 uncultured Clostridia bacterium | reverse complement strand
CCTGCAAATATCATAAATGTTGTAGATAATTGTTTTAACATACTAAAAGTAGATGCCTCTATTCCGCTTCTTACTGTTGTATTTATTCTATCTGATATTGTATAACATATAATTGATATTCCTAGTATTATATAAACATTGATATCTGTTGGAAATTTAATTTCAAAAAGTGGACATAATAGTAATGCTGTTATACCTGCTGTTATTTGTAATAATACTGTTAATGCTCCTGCTTTCTTTAGTTTCTTTGTTGCTATTTTATAAAATTGTGTAAATACAGTGGCTAAAACTATATACATACATATATATAACAATTATTTAATATATTCATTTCCTTACCTCCAAATTATATATACTGATTATCTTTTAAAATATAATCTACAATATCATTTGTACTTTTATCTATATCATAACTAAAATCAAAAAATGGCAAATTATATTTTTCACATTGATTTTGAATTAATTGACTTTCTTGTATATATACTTTTATTTTTTCTTTAAGTTCACTTTCATTTACTGTTCTAGCCCAATCCCATTTAGTTTCATTTTTTCGTATTTCTCTTCTACACTAATATTTGGATATCATACAAAATATACTTTACAATATTGTGGACTAATTTTTTAATATAGTCTTCTGGCATTAGTAGTGCCCTGTTTTAGCTAGTTTTTTTTACAAATGCTAGTTGTTTTTCCTGTTCTAGGTACACCTGCTACAATAATATGTTTCTTTTCTATATTCATTAAATGCCACCTCATTTATTTTTGCTAAATTATATTCTTCTGTACTTTGCTTTTGTTAACTCTAATATATATTTCTCTATACTAGGAGAGTGGTTCTTTTTTGCTAATTCAATTTCTTTTTCTATGTCATATGGAACTCTTACAAATTGTATTGAAATAGATGATTTTTCTTTTGAATTATATTTTCCTTCTAATATGCAATAATATGCTTGTGTAGTTTCTTCCATATTTGTTATGGTTTCATCATAATTAGGTGATTCTACGGTGTTTCCTATGCTTCCAACATTAATTATTGTTTTATTTTGTAGCTTTTGCATATATTGTTTATGTATGTCTCCATATAAAACTATGTCTGGTATATTATTATTTTCATCCTCAAACATTTTCATTTTCTTTTCAATTGGGTCTATGTCAAATATTCTGTAATTAAAATCATTTTTTGTAGCATGAAACATTCTTATATGACTACCACTAATATAAATATCTTGATACATTGGTAAGCTATTTAAATATTCTATTCTTTCTTTTCCAAGTATGTTATGATACCATTCCTTATGCTTGCTTCCTTCTGGATTAATTGCTCCATAGTCTCCATTTCCTTTTACTACTATTTCACATTTTTTCTTTATGATATCAACTACTTCGCATGGAGATGAACCTTTTAAAACTAAATCACCTAAACAAAATATTCTTTTTATATTTCTTTTTTCTATATCTTGTAAGACTGCTTCTAATGCAACTATATTTGAATGTATGTCTGATATAATAGCTATCTTTTCCAACTTTTGTTCTCCTTAAATATTTGAATTGTCTTAACTATTCTTTTTTCGATAATATCATAAAAGTATCTATAATACAATAAAATTCACATAAAAAAAGAAGATTTTATATGCAATAATTTACATATAAAATTTTTCTTTTATATACTTATTTATTTACTATCATATCAACCATTCCATCTTTCAAATAAATAATTTTATCAGAACTTTCTATAGTTGACTTTCTATGAGCAATTATAATAACTGTACTTTCTTTTGTAATACTATCTATCAACTTTTGAATTCTATCCTCTGTTTTCAAATCAATATTTGAAGTTGGTTCATCAAAAATATAAATATTAGCTTTATGCAAAATTGCTCTTAAAAATGCTATCATCTGAAGTTGACCATATGATAATCTACCTTTTTCAATAACCTCATCTAGCCCATTATTAAAATTTTCTAACACCTGTTCAAATCCAATTTCTTTTGCCACTTTTTTTATATGTTCATCAGTTATTGTTTCATCATCTAATACAATATTATTCTTAAGAGTATCATTTAATATATATGGAATTTGAGAGATATATGAGATGTTTTTTCTAATATCCTTAATTCTTACCTTTGAAATATCTTCTCCACCTATTAAAATTCTTCCTTTTGATATAGGATATAATCTCATAAGAATATTTGTAAGAGTTGTTTTTCCCACTCCTGTTTTACCTGCAATTGTTACTTTATTTCCTTCTTTTATAATAAACGAAATATCTTTTAATACTCTATTTTCTCCATATTGCATACTCACATTTTCAAACTCAATATCACCTTTTAAATTTTCTATCTTCTTGCCTTTTTCTATATTTTCTTTCCCCTGTTCATTTAGTAATTTA
>CARBKU010000281.1 GCA_948946035.1 uncultured Clostridia bacterium | reverse complement strand
AAAGAACAAAAAAGAATACAAGGAACACCATATTATATACATCCTTTAGAAGTAAGTATTCTTTTAAAAAACAAAGAAAATATATACAAAAACTCTTTTACAAATGAAGAAGTATTAAACATTAGACAAATTTTTTTAGAAGAAAAAGCAGATTATATAACAGCAAGTACAATAATGATGGTGTTGCAAAAGCAATTTCAAAATTTATTTTTAATGAATAATTTGGGCAAATAAGACACAAGAAAGTAAAAAAGATAGGATGTGAGCAAAATGATAGAATTAGAAGAAAACACAAGAGTACTTAATTCTATAAAAGAAAAAATAAAAGAATTGGGTGAATCTCTTTGACATAGCTGCATTACAAAAAGAGTTAGAAAAATTAGAAAGTAAAATTTCTAATCCAGACTTTTGGAATGACCAAAATAACTCTAATAAAGTATTATCAAAAGTCAAAACAATAAAAAGCAAAACAACAAATTACAAAATAATAAAAGACGAAATAGAAAATTTACTTGAAATGACTGAGCTAGTAAAAATAGAGTCTGATGAAGAAATAGAAAAAGAAATAATAAATAACACAAATAAAATAAAAAAAGAATTAGAAAAGTTTGAGTTAACAACACTATTATCAGGAAAATATGACAGCAATAATGCAATAATAACAATACATCCAGGAGCAGGTGGTACAGAATCACAAGACTGGGCAGAAATGTTATATAGAATGTATACAAGATGGGCAACAAAAAATAACTATCAAGTAAAAGAACTTGACTACTTAGATGGGGAAGAAGCTGGATTAAAAAGTGTTACATTTGAAATTATTGGAGAAAATAGTTATGGTTATATGAAATGTGAAAAAGGGGTACATAGGCTAGTTAGAATATCTCCATTTGATAGTGGAGGAAGAAGACACACATCATTTGCTTCAATAGAAGTATTGCCAGAAATAACAGATGATATTGAAATAGAGATTAATCCAGATGACTTACGAGTAGATACTTATAGAGCCTCTGGAGCAGGAGGTCAACATATAAACAAAACATCATCTGCTGTAAGAATTACACACATTCCGACAAATATAGTTGTAGCTTGTCAGTCTGAACGCTCTCAAATACAAAATAGAGAGACAGCAATGAAAATGTTAAAATCAAAATTGTTAGATTTAAAAGAAAAAGAACAAAAAGAAAAAATAGAAGATTTAAAAGGCGAGCAAAAAGATATAGCATGGGGGAGTCAAATTCGATCATATGTATTTTGTCCATATACAATGGTAAAAGACCATAGAACAAACTATGAAGTGGGAAATGTAGAAGCAGTAATGAATGGAGAAATAGATGATTTTATGGAAAACTATCTAAAAAATAAAATTTAAAATAAAAAATAGACATAATTTTAAAATCGAACATATAATATAAAGAGTAGTATTTAAATAAATCACTCTTTATATTTTTTTAAGAGGTGGTCCAATTGGACACAATAGTTATGAAATTTGGAGGTAGCTCTGTTGCAGACAATGAAAAACTAAAAACAGTAGCTAATAAAATTATAGATTTATATAACAAAAGAAACAATATAGTTGTTGTATTATCAGCACAAGGAAAAACAACAGATAAATTAATTTCTGAAGCACAAGAATTATCTAATAACATAAATGATAGAGAAATGGATGCTTTACTTAGTACAGGAGAACAAATATCAATAGCAAAACTAAGTATATTGCTAAACAGTATAGGATATGAAGCAATATCTTTAACTGGTTGGCAAGCAGGAATATATACAAATAACACTAATCAAAATGCACTAATAGAAAAAATTAATACATCAAGAATTACAAAAGAACTTGAAAAAAGAAAAATTGTAATTATTGCAGGTTTTCAAGGTATAAACGAAACTTTAGACATTACAACATTTGGAAGAGGAGGGTCTGATACAACAGCAGTTGCAATAGCAGCAGCAATACAAGCAAAAAATTGCTACATTTTTTCAGATGTAGATGGTGTTTATACAACAGACCCAAACAAAGTAGAAAGTTCTAAAAAGCTATCAGCTTTGTCATATAATGAAATGCTAGATATATCAAGCGAAGGTGCAAAAGTGCTTCATAATAGATGTGTAGAAATAGGAGAAAAATTTAAAATTCCTATTATTACTAAATCTACCTTTAATAATAAACCTGGTACTGTCATTTCTGACATTATAGAAGATAATACAATTAAAAGTGTAGTTAAAAAAGATGTATCTAGAATTTCTATTGTTGGAAATGGTATTATTAGAAATATAGATATTATTCAAAAATTATTAAAGACTATTAAAAAAGAAAAACTTGAAATGTTAGAATTTAATATTTCTGAATCTAAAATTTCTATTACTTTTAAAAATGTAGTAGATGATGAAGTATTATGCAT
>CARBKU010000280.1 GCA_948946035.1 uncultured Clostridia bacterium | reverse complement strand
CAAAAGATATGGCAAATAGACCAGCATTTCAGCAAATGTTAGAAGATATGAAAGCTGGTAAAATCAACTATATTGTAGCTTATAAATTAGATAGAGTTACAAGGTCTGTAAGAGATTTAGAAGTACTAATATCAGAGTTAGAAAAGCATAATTGCTATCTCATTTGCGATAGAGATGATGTAAATACTAGCAGCGCTAATCGGGAGATTTTTTGTAAGGATGTTGACAGTTCTTTCACAGCTAGAAATCGAGATAGTATCAGAAAGAACAAAATTTGGAATGAATGGAGCAATAAAATCTGGACATGTACCTCGGAACTTGCCCATTAGGTTATAAAAGAGAAAATAAGAAAATGGTAATAGATGAGACTACAAGAGATTTGGTTGTAAGGATATTTAATATGTATTTAGAAGGCAAAAGTTATCAAACAATAGCAAATATTTTAAATGCAGAAAAAATACCTACACTAACAAACAAGCAATGGAAAGATGCAACAGTATTTAAAATAATCAATAACAAAATTTATGTAGGAGATTTTGAACAATATAAAAATAAGCAAGAAAAAGAAACTGTTGTTTATATGAACGTTGTAGAGCCTATTATATCAAGAGCAATGTACGAAGATGTACAAAATCAAAAAGAGAAAAATCAAAGAGCATTTTGTAGAGATAGAGTTTATATATTTATGCAAAAGCTATTATGTCCAAAATGTGGAAAGATAATGCAATGTAAAGGATCTGGTGGGCAAAAGAAAAAGTATATGTACTATCATTGTTCAGATTGTAAAACTTATTTAAGAGAGGATTTAGTCGAAGATTCAGTTATGTTTTTAATAATGAACTTAATTGAATATGATATGACAGTTAAAAAGTATTTCTTTCCTGTTTTAGCAGATAAAAAAGAACGAGATACAGCTAAACTAGATAAAGAGATAGCTAGTCTGCAAAATCAAAAGAACAGAATTAAAGAAGCATATATAAAAGGAATTGTAGAAGTAGAAGATTTTTCAGAAGATTATAAAGTGATTGAAGAAAAGTTAAATATACTAGAAGAAAAAAGAATACAAGCAATAGATATTAATAAACAATCATTTAACCCACAAGCTATAATGGCAGATAGAGATGTAGAAAAAGAAAAACTAATTCGTTCTAATAAATTTCAAGATATGCTTAGGGCAGAATGGAAAAGTAAAACAAAAGAAGAAAAGCAAGAATTTATTTCAAAATTTATAGAGAATGTTGTAATTGAAAAAGATAAAAAAGGCTATTATAACCTAATCAATATAAAGTTTAGGAGTAGTTATATAGAGCAAATTTCTAAACTTATGAATTGTGGAATGTTTGATGTTGCGATACCTTGTACTAAAGGAAAAGAAGAAGTAACAGTTCCATCTACAATATTAATGGATAAAAAAGATTTAAAAGAATATATAGAAAGGCTAAATGATTACTATGAAGTATCTTATTATGAAGTAGCAAGATTAGATGAACCAAAGAAAGGTTACCAGAAAAAAAATTTTACAATTGATGAAACAAACCACAATGGAGAAAAACTTTTTAAATTAGTCGAATTAGTTTCAGAAGATAAAAAGTTTCCACAACAAAAGCCAAATAGAATTGTAGGGGCAATAAGAATAAAAGAGAGAGAACAAGTTAGCTAAAAAATTTTAATAAATGGAGGAATTGAAAATGGAAAATAAAAAATTAAAAGAAAACAATATTGATAATAAATATGGAATTGAATATACAAAAGTTGGAGATTATTATATGCCTAACTTGGTATTAGAAAAAGAAAAAATTATATTAAATAAATATGGAAGAATGAGACTAAAATTTTTAAAAGAAAATAAGAAAGCAGAATATATGATAATGTTTACAAAAGGAACTTTGAATAAACATTTAAAAGAGATTCAAGAAATAGCTGAGGAAAGAATTGATATTATAATTGAGCAATTGAAAAAGCAAAATAATTTAACAGAAAAAATGAAAAATACTGACCAACTTTATTGGGTAGGCATGATGAATAATTTTAGAAATACAGCAGAAGAAATTGTATTAAATGAACTAATATATGTATAAGAAATTACTAGTAGGAGCAAACAATAAAATGTATAGCCAAATTTAATGTCTATAAGTGTAGCGAGCATAGGTTTTGTATTGCCACAAAACCGACAGCTTACGCTGAAAGGGGATTTTATCCCCTATACCCCCTACTAGAAAAGTAAAAAGTGAAATCAAAAATTAAACGAAAAATTGAAAATTTTTAAGAAAGATTTTACAAAAAAGAAAATTAGAATTTATGAAAAAGGATGTGAGAAAATATGAGAAATAGAACAATAGGAATTAATGTTAGGGTGAGTGAAAATGAGAAGAAAAAGTTACAAAAAAATGCTAAAAAGAGTAAATTATCTTTATCAGGT
>CARBKU010000279.1 GCA_948946035.1 uncultured Clostridia bacterium | reverse complement strand
GGCACTAACTATAAATTAGTGCTAGCGTGAAAATTTTAATTTTCACTTTTCTTGTCGCCTTTATCTTGAAAAAGAAAGGATGGTGTGATATGATTAGTACGCTTAAGAAGAAAAACAAGATAAAAAGAGAATTGCTCTCTAAAATTGAATGGGCTTGTAGTTTGAATGCTATAAAACTTGAACACGAAATGATATTTGAAGGTTGTTTAAGAATTGTAGAGCATACAAACTTAGCGTATGTAGAACCACATAGAGTAATCATTAAAGATAAGCTATTTTTATTCTTTAATGACTGTGATTACTTTTATGTGGGAGATTTAAGGTATAAATACCCTTTATCTCAATTAAAAGACTACATAGAAAGGCTACTTTAATTTTAGAGTTTTTTTGTGTTTAAAATTTATTCAAGTAGCTTTCCGTTCAATATTGATAGGAGAGATTTAAAAATGAGTGAAGAAAAGAAAATAGCAGGAATTTATATTAGAGTTAGTACAGAGGATCAAGTTAGAGAACGGATTTAGCTTAGCAGAACAAAAGGAAAAACTATTACAACTTTGTAAATTTAAAGAATATGAAGTATTTAAGATTTATGAAGACGCTGGAATATCAGCAAAAAATATGAAAGATAGACCAGCATTTCAACAAATGTTAGCAGATATGAAAAGTGGCAAAATCAATTACATTGTAGCTTATAAATTGGACAGAGTTACTCGTTCAGTTCGTGATTTAGAAGAACTAATTGCACAATTAGAATTACACAATACTTATTTGGTGTGTGATAAAGATGATGTAAATACCTCTTCAGCTAATCGGTAGATTTTTTGTACGTATGTTAACGGTATTATCACAATTAGAAATAGAGATAGTTAGTGAAAGAACAAAATTTGGTTTAAACGGTGCAATTAAGTATGGTCATTTACCTGGAATTGTACCATTAGGCTATAAAAAAGATAGCAATAAAAAGACTATAATCGATGAAACTACTAAAGACATTGTAGTAAGAATATTTAATATGTATTTAGAGGGAAAAAGCTATCAACAAATTAGTAATACATTAAATAAAGAAAAAGTATTAGCACCAAAACATTGGAGAGATACAACAATAATGAAAATAATAGACAACAAAGTATATATGGGAGATTATGAAAAAGGAAAATCAAATACAAAAGATACTTTAGTTTATATGAATGTTGTCGAGCCAATTATTAGTCGTGCTATGTGGGAAGAAGCACAATATCAAAAAGAGAAAAATCAAAGAAGTTATACAAGAGATAGAGTTTATATATTTTTTCAAAAGCTAAAATGTCCTAAATGTAATAGAATTATGAAGTGTAAAGGCTCTGGAGGAACTAAAAGAAAATATATGTACTATACTTGTGAACATTGTAAGACATATTACAGAGAAGATAAAATTGAAGAATGTTTACAAAGATTTATTCTTGAGTTAGTTGAGTATGATATGGCAGTAAAGAAATATTTTTTACCCATACTAGCTGACAAAAAAGAAACAAAAACAGAAAAACTAGACCAAGAAATTGACACATTACAAAAGCAAAAAGAAAGAATAAAAAAGGCTTATGTAAGTGGCATAGTTGAAATGGAAGATTTTTCCGAAGATTATAAAATCATTGAAGAAGAAATAAATATTTTAGAAACAAAAAGATATGAAATGCTTAATGTAAATAGTCTATCCTTTACACCACAACAACTAATAGCTAATAGAGATATTGAAAGAGAAAAACTAATAAAAGATAACAAATTAACTGAAACTTTAAAACAAGAATGGAACAAAAAATCAAAAGAAGAAAAGCAAGAATTTATTTCAAAATTTATTGAATCAATCACTCTATTAAAGAATAAAAAACGGAGAATTTTACATTGATAAAATAAATTTTAGAAGTAGTTATATTGAACAATTAACAAAGTTTTTTACATTAGGAATAGCGGATATTTATGTACCTATTGAAGTAAACGAAGAACAAAAAGAAATTAGGACAAGTGTAAATATAAATCAAGAACAATTAGATGATTATATTACAACTCTTAACAAAGAACTTGAAATAGAATTTTATGAGTTATTTTCAAAAAATGTGAACGAAAATGAAGAAGAAATTGAAATAAAATTGAACAAAGAAAAACAAAAATTGATTCGATTAGTTGCTGTAAAAAGTGAGAAAACTTTTTCAAAATCAAAGAAAGAAAATTATAAAATTGGAGCAGTAATTAGTAATCAGAAATAAAAAAATTAGAGGGAAAATTCAAACCAAATATAATTTTTGTACTCCTATATATTTCCTAACAAGCACTGAATTTTTCCTCCCTAGTCAAAATTCGTATTTTGGGACTAAGTCCCAAGCCCTTTATAAAATAATTTGTAACTATTTTGCAGGGAAATTTAATCATATTACAAAAATATTACAAAGAACTACAATAATATGCT
>CARBKU010000278.1:475-2442 GCA_948946035.1 uncultured Clostridia bacterium | reverse complement strand
AAAATATAATTAAATAATAATAAAAAATATAATTAAATAATAATAAAAAATACTTGACAAAACAAAAATTTGGTATATAATAATCATATCAAACAAAAGTTCAAAAAATAAGGAGGAAAATATGGGAGAAAATACAGAAAAAAAGAAAGCATTAGAAATGGCAATGAACCAAATAGAAAAACAATTTGGAAAAGGGTCTGTAATGAAATTAGGAGAATTTAAAGCAATGGAAATAGAATCAATACCAACAGGAGCTTTAAGCTTAGACATTGCATTAGGAATAGGAGGAGTACCTAGAGGTAGAATAATAGAAGTATATGGACCAGAATCATCAGGAAAAACAACACTAGCATTACATGTAGTAGCAGAAGCACAAAAAGCAGGAGGAGAAGCAGCATTTATAGATGCAGAGCATGCCTTAGACCCTATATATGCAAAAAAACTAGGAGTTGATATAGATAATTTAATAGTATCTCAACCAGATACAGGAGAACAAGCATTAGAAATAACAGAAAGTTTAGTAAGAAGTGGAGCATTAGATGTAATTATAGTAGACTCTGTTGCTGCATTAGTTCCAAAAGCAGAAATAGATGGAGACATGGGAGATTCACATATGGGACTACAAGCAAGATTAATGTCACAAGCATTAAGAAAACTTGCAGGAGCACTAAACAAAACAAAAACAGTACTAATTTTCATAAACCAATTAAGAGAGAAAATAGGTGTAATGTTTGGAAGTCCAGAAACAACAACAGGAGGTAGAGCACTAAAATTTTATGCATCTGTTAGAATGGATATAAGAAAAATAGAAAATATAAAACAAGATGGAGAAGTAAAAGGAAGTAGAGCACGTGTTAAAGTAATAAAAAACAAAGTTGCACCACCATTTAGAGAAGCAGAATTTGACATCATGTATGGAGAAGGTATATCTAAAGAAGGAAATGTTTTAGATATGGCTGTAAACTTGGACATTATAGAAAAATCAGGTTCATGGTTTAGTTATAATGGAGAAAAAATAGGTCAAGGTAGAGAAAATGTAAAAAAATATTTAAAAGAAAATCCAAATATCTTAGAAGAAGTTGAAAAGAAAGTAAGAGAAGACTTTGAAAAAGCATTTGAACAAAGTTTAGGAGAAGAATTACCTAAAGTTGAAGAGGATGAGGAAGAATAGAATATTAGCAATTAGAGTATTTTTATATTATAGAAATTTTATAAAACTTCCTTATAATATAAAAGAAAAGGAGTTCAACATAGTGTCGAACTCCTTTGTTAATGTAAAATAATAGAGTGTAAAGATTTTAATTTTTAAAATTACAATTAATATCGCCAACATTATAAATACAAGAACAACTTAATATACCTCTTAATTTAAGTCCGCCACCATTTAGATCACATGTTCCTATGTAACAGTCTTTTGGACATTCTAACTCATTAATTGATCCAGTTTCAAAAAAAATGTCAAATAGTGCCTTAACATTTTTGGCATAAAGAGATTTTGTATAAATATTGTTTGTATAAATATCGCATCCATCAACATAAATTCCATTTTCTATACATATAGAACCGTCTATAGAAATATTAGAATATACAAAGGTGCTGCAGAAAGTTCGTATGCTTCTAAATCACCATTTTTTATGTTGAGATTAACGGTTTTATCATCATCGCTGAAAATAATAATATTGACTTCTACTGTTAAATTGCCATTAATGATTTGAACGTTATTAACAATCTTCACATCATCATAAATCTTTAAATCTTCATTCATTAAATAAAAATTGCTTAGTGTTGTCATAGCTATTTACCTCCTTTTATAATTTTACTATGAATTAATTAATTGGTGCCACTTTCCTTTATGCTAACGCACATAGAAAAATACAAAATATATTAATTTACATAAAAAGTCAATACAGAAAAATGCAAAAAATATTTGATATTTCCAGAAAAATATAGTAAAATAAATCTATAAA
>CARBKU010000278.1:0-465 GCA_948946035.1 uncultured Clostridia bacterium | reverse complement strand
AGGAAAAGTAAATGTATACAATAGAAGAATTTGATAAAGAAAAAACAAAAGTACTAAAATACATAATATACAAAAAGAGAAGCGAGCAAGAAGTAAGAAAAAAATTCTCAGGGACAATAGAAGAAAACGTGTTAGAAGACATAATAGAATACTTAAAGCAAGCAAATTACATAAACGATAAAGAATATATAGAAAAAGCAGTAAATAACTTCATAGCATTAAAAAATTTATCTATAAAAGAAATGCAATACAAATTAGTATCAAAAGGTTTAAATAAAGATGAAATAGAAGATTACATATATAATAACAAAGAAGAACTAGAAGAATATGAAATAAAATCAGCCACAAACATTATATATAAAAAGTCAAATATGATGGAGCAAGAAGAAATAAAAGAATACCTAATAAAAAAAGGATATAAATCAGAAAATATAAAAACAGCAATAGAAAATAGTCAAGAACAAT
>CARBKU010000277.1 GCA_948946035.1 uncultured Clostridia bacterium | reverse complement strand
AAATACAAAAAAGTAGATTAAGAAGAATAAAAAAATAGATTCAACTAAAAGTTGAGTCTATTTTTTTATAAACAAAGGAAAAACTATTTAAATAATCCACATATTATGGTATAATTGTGGGAAATAATAGTGAAATATTTATGAATAAATGGAGGAAAAATGAAAATTATATTAGCATCACAATCACCAAGAAGAAAAGAATTGCTAAAATTAATGGGAATAAAAAAATTTGAAATCATAGTTAGTAATGTAACAGAAACAATGGATAATGATTTAGATATTTTTGATAAAGTAAAAAAATTGGCATATCAAAAGGCAAAATCTGTGTTTGATATAACACAAGAAGATAGAATTATTATAGGTTCAGATACTATAGTTGAAAAAGATCGAATACTATATGGGAAACCAAAAAATGAAGAAGATGCCAAAATTATGCTAAATAAGTTTAAAAATTCTAAAGTTAATGTAATTACAGGAATTGCTGTTTTAATTGAAGAAAAAGGAAAAATTAGTAGAAGTATAGACTTTGATTGTTCAGAAGTTTATATAAAAGATATGTCTGAAAAAGAAATACAAAATTGGATAGATACAGGAGAAGCATTAGATAAAGCAGGAGCTTTTGCAATACAAGGGAGATTTTGTGTATACATAGAAAAAATAAATGGTAATTATGATTCAATAGTTGGACTACCAACAGCTAAGTTATATGATATGATTAAAAATTATATATAAACTGTGTGCCAAAATTGCTTTGCAATTTTGGCACACGAACAAAAACAGAGCATGTAAAAAATTTAAAAGGTCAAAGTATTTCAACATGCCCACTTTATTTTACTATTTAAGTATCTATAAATGATGCTAAATTTTTTAAGATTTTAATACCATTAATAATTTGATTTTCATTATAATCTTTTAATAATAGTTTTGTTCTATCAAGAATAGTATCATCAAGACCATATAAAATATAATCAGCAGAGTGACCACTTAAGTCTCTTAATTTCCTAATGCTTTTGTAAACTAGGTTTCCTTTACCATCTTCAACTAATCCTAAAAATTGACCAGATACTCCAATTTCTTTAGCTAGTTGAGTTTTTGGCATTTTTAATTCGTTTTCTCTTATCTCACGAATTCTTTTTCCTCTTTCAATTTGTTCAATTTTTTCTGAACTTAAATTTTCATTATTTTTACTCATAAAACAACATCTCCTTATTTGTATTTTACTATAAAAAAAATGAAAATATATGGAGAAATATTTTGAAAAAATATGGTTTTTCATGGTTTTTTATGGTATATTATTAACATGGAATAAAAAGGAGGAAAAAAGATGGATGCCAAACCTATGAAAATTTTAATCATAGAGGATGACATTAATGATTGTAATGATTTTATAAAGTGCTCTGAAAAAAGAAAGGATATAGAAATAGTTGCAATGACCGATTCAGATGTAGATGCACTTAAAAAAGTAAAAACAAAACGTCCAGAAGGAATTGTCCTAGATTTAGAATTAAATGATGGGGCAGAAGGAAGTACAGATTCTTTTGAATTCTTGTTTAATCTAAAAAAATTATCTTTAGAATATGAACCTATAGTTATAGTAACTACACATGTAAAGTCTAAAAGAACTTATCAAATTTTGCATAGAAATGGTGTTGATTTGATAATGTATAAAGACCATCCAAATTATTCATGTGAACAAGTATTTAATAAGTTTATTAGCTTAAGGCAAGTAATACCAAAGAGCACAATTGATACCTTAAAAAATGAAAGGAGAGATACTAAAGAACGAATTTCTAACTGTATATTACAAGAGTTAGAACTTATAGGAATACCACCAAAAATGGTTGGAAGACAATATTTACATGATGCAATTTTATATTTAATTGAAAATGAAAATAGCGAGGTAAATGTTATTCAGTATTTAACAACAATATATAAAAGATCGGATAATACAATCACTAATGGAGTTAAAAATGCAATATTTCATGCATGGAGAGTTTCTCCAATAGAGGATTTGTTGAAATATTATACTGCAAGAATTGATGCGGAAAGAGGAGTTCCTACTCCTATGGAATTTATTTATTATTATAAGGAAAAAGTAAAAAATATGATCTAGTATTTGATACTAGATTTTTTTATGTTTCTCCATTTTTTTTTCATATTTCTCCATTTTTTTGTTATGAAATACCATCTATTTTTTATTAATGTATGGTATTTTTATATAGACAGTACATAATGAACAAAAAAGAAAAGGTGGTGAGAAGTATGAACGATTGGTATCATGCATTAGTTTTATGGGTAAAGCATTGGATTTAAGTAGTATATTACCAAATATAAGAAGGAAAGATATTATATGAATTATACAAAATAGTTTATATTAATTATCTTTTCTTTTTTATATAACATGAAAAAACTTTATAGTCACTTTTATAAAAGCAAAACAAAGAAA
>CARBKU010000276.1 GCA_948946035.1 uncultured Clostridia bacterium | reverse complement strand
AATTGGTAAAAATTATTTTCCCTTTTTTGGTAATTTTGGTATTGACTTTTATAACTTTCGTCTGGTGCGACGATTTTACTTAATGGAGCCAATAAGCAGAATCGAACTGCTGACCTACGGGTTACGAATCCGTTGCTCTACCAACTGAGCTATATTGGCATAATAAAATAATCAAAATTCCAAGTAAAATATTATATCATTTTCCTTTGTTTGTCAATGTGATAAAGAGATATCTTATAAACAAGATACCTCTTTGCAATTAAATTTTGTACTATTATATTAATACATTCCATCCATACCAGCTGGCATTCCATCTGAATGTCCACCACATCCACAGCCTTTTTCTTCTGGTACATCTGTTACTAAACTTTCTGTTGTAAGTACCATTGATGCAATTGATGCTGCATTTTGAAGTGCACTTCTTGTTACTTTTGTAGGATCAACTATACCTACTTTTTTCATATCCACATATTGTTCATTTGAAGCATCAAATCCAATTCCTACTTCTGATTGTTTTATTTTATCAACTATTACTGCTGGCTCTAATCCACTATTTCTAGCAATTTGTTTTACTGGTTCTTCTAAGGCTTGTAAAACAATTTGTGCTCCTAGCTTTTCTCCGTTTTCTAATGTATCTACTAGTTTTTGTACTTTAGGAATTACATTTATTAATGCTGTTCCTCCTCCTGCAACAATTCCTTCTTCTACTGCTGCTTTTGTTGCAGATAATGCATCTTCAATTCTTAATTTTTTATCTTTCATTTCTACTTCTGTAGCTGCACCAACGCCAATTACTGCAACTCCACCAGCCATTTTTGCTAAACGTTCTTGCAATCCTTCTTTGTCATATTCACTTTGTGTTTCATTAATTTGTGCTTTTATTTGACCTACTCTATCTGCAATTTGTTGCTTATCTCCTGCTCCATCTACTATAATTGTATTTTCTTTTTGAACTTTTACTTGTTTTGCTTTTCCTAATTGTTCAATTGTAGTATCTTTTAATTCTAATCCTAAATCTGAAGTAATTACTTCACCACCTGTTAATACTGCAATATCTTCTAACATTGCTTTTCTTTTATCTCCAAATCCTGGTGCTTTTACTGCTACTACATTTAGAACTCCTCTTAATTTATTTAATACTAATGTAGATAATGCTTCTCCTTCAATATCGTCACAGATTATAACTAGTTTTCCAGATTGTTGCATTAAGTTTTCTAGTAATGGTAATATTTCTTGGATATTACTTATTTTCTTATCTGTTATTAATATATATGGACTATCTATAATAGCTTCCATTTTTTCTGTATCTGTTACCATATATGGTGAAACGTATCCTTTATCAAATTGCATTCCCTCTACAACATTTAATTCTGTGTTTGATGTTTTTGATTCTTCTATTGTTATAACACCATCTTTTGATACTTTTTCCATTGCATCTGCAATTAGTTTTCCTACTTCTTCATTGTTAGCTGATATACTTGCAACTCTTGCTATGTCTTCTTTTCCATTAACTTCTGAACTTATTTCTCTTAGACCTTCAACTGCTGAGTTAACTGCTTTATCAATTCCTCTTTTTATTGACATTGGGTCTGCTCCAGCTGCTACATTTTTTACTCCCTCTTTAATCATACTTTGGGCTAAAACAGTTGCTGTTGTGGTGCCATCACCTGCAACATCATTTGTTTTTGTAGAAACTTCTTTTACTAAACGAGCTCCCATATTTTCGAATTTGTCTTCTAATTCTATTTCTTTTGCTATTGTTACACCATCATTTGTAATAAGTGGTGAACCAAAGCTTTTGTCTAAAACTACATTTCTTCCTTTTGGTCCTAATGTGACTTTAACAGTATCTGCTAATTTATTAACACCTTCTAATAGAGATTTTCTTGCATCTTCTCCAAATCTAATAATTTTTGCCATTTTTAATCATTCCTTTCTTTTTTATTCTACTATTGCTAATATGTCATCTTGTTTTACTATTATATAATCTGTTCCTTCATACTTAACTTCTGTTCCAGAATATTTGCTTACAATAATATTATCACCTTTTTTTACTATTATAGGTTCTATTTTTCCATCTATTTTTTCACCTGGTCCAACTTCAATAACTTCTGCTATTTGTGGCTTTTCTTGTGCTGTTCCTGATAAAATTATTCCACTTTTTGTTTTTTCTTCGCCTTCTTTCATTTTTATTAATACTCTACTACCTAATGGTTTTATCATATTACATTACCTCCTTTAGATTTTAGCACTCTTATTTAGTGACTGCTAATAATTTATACCCTTTTTTATTAAATGTCAATACTTTTCTTTAATTTTCACATAAAGTTCACATATCTATTTTATTCATTATTTTTTCAATATATTACTTAATTTTATTAATATATTTTTTTCACCATAATTTTTTAATGCAATTACTTTATTTTTCTTTATTTGTAAAGTATAATATGTATATGAAAAAATTAATAGTAAATCA
>CARBKU010000275.1 GCA_948946035.1 uncultured Clostridia bacterium | reverse complement strand
TAGGTTGCGACACACAAAGTGTAAAAAAATCATATATTATAACCTGCTCTTGCAAGAAGTCAAAACTTGAAATATAACAAAAGGGAGAATATGGAATATATGAACAATATATTTGATGTAAATAAATTTAATATTATAAGTGATAAAGAAAATTATTATTTTTTTAGAGCATTAAATTTTGCAGACATTAAAGATATAGAAAATGGTATAACTAAGAAAAATGGAGAATATATTAGAATTCGTACAGATAGAGAAAGATGGGAAGAAACACATCAAGAACAAGCACGTTGGAATTCAAATAGTGAAATATCTTTAGAAGAAATTTTTAATCATATAAAGATACACTATAGTAAAGAAACTAATTGTATATCACTTTCAAGCAATAGTAATGTAATTAGAATATATGGAGAGGGATATCAAAATAAATATGTAATGGTAAAGATACCAAAAAGAGAAATGGGACAAAAGGTATTTAATGCAGGACAATATATGCTAAGCGAAGTAGAAATTGAAATAAATAAGGTAATTAATAGTGATTTAATAGATAATAATGTGAAGGAACTATTAAATGATATAGATAAAGCAAATACTTCTAATGAGATTAGAGATATGCTTAAAGTAAGATATAGTGCAAAAGAACCACTTGATACAACAAAATCAGGAATGAAAAAAGGGATAAGATACATACAACCCCATACTAGAATTAGTAATTATCAAGCATTAAGCGAAGAACAAGCACTTGAAAAAAATAAAATAGTAGCAAAACTTACAATATTAGAAAAACACAAGCTTATAAAACCTTTAATTAAAAATTCAGATGATAATGGCTTTTTAATTCGAACTATAGGTATTGCTTTTTCTTCAATTGAACAAATACATTATGGAGATATAGAAGGGGCAAAAATAAAAGATATATCTAAGGAAGTATTAGATATGTTTTGCTTATTACAACAAGTTGAGGGACAAGACCACAGAATTATAAATGAGCTAGAACAAGAATTGATAAAATTTGTAAATGAAGGAAAAGATATAGAATTTTTACAAGATAATAATTCATTAAATGATTATAAAGTAAAAGATGGTATTACAATAGAGCAAATGTATGAATTAACAGAAGGAAAAGTGGAATATAGAATTGCAAATTCTATTGTAAAAAATATGTTTTATTTATCAAAATCTCAATTAAAAGCAAGAGAAATAACTAGATATTTAGAACAAATAGTAGGAAATAATCCAAAATATAAAGAAATTATAGAATATATATATAATAATGGATTTGCAATAGAAACTGAAATAACAACAAGACAAAGTAATAAAGGATATAAAATCAGTGAATCTGTAAATTTATATTTAAAAGATAATGAAATAGAATTAGTAGAACGAATTAAAAGATTATCAACAAGTGAGCAAATACAAATATTAGAAAATGGTGGATTATCAAATATAAGAGATATAATGAGTTCAAATTTTTCTAAAATTCATAGTGAGGAAAAAATAAGTAAACAAGAATATTATGCAAAAGCAATAATAGACTTGTATAATTGGAAAGAAATTGGAATAGGTGAATTTTCTAAAGTTCAAAGAAGTGCATTCTTGAAAAAATTGCAAGAAAAAGATTGTGTAAAAATATATGAAAAATTAAAACAAGCAGGAGTTGATAATAGAGATATACCAATATATGTATTAAATATTGCTATAAAAGAAGAACTAAGTGAAATGAGCGATAGAGAAGATTATATAGATTTAATACAAGAGAATATTGGAGAATTAAGTGAAAATCTTTCAATAGAACAAATAGATACATTTTTAGATTATTATTATGCTGAGTTAAGAAAAGAAGATGATAAATTAAAAATAAGTACAATATCAGAAACATTAGAAATATGTGAAAAATTAAAAAAGGCTGGAGTAGATTTATCTAAAACAAAATTAAGTAAAAGAGTTGATGGACAAGATAAAATTTTTAAATTAGGAGAAATAGAGACAGAAGTAGATATAGAAGAAGTAATAGCTGAAAATGGATTAGATCCAGAATATCCTATAGGTCAAAAAATTAAACGTTTGAGACGGATTGTATAAAGGTACAATGAATGGAAACTTAACAGAAGAAGAAGCGGAAAAAGCAAGAGCTTTAGGATTAATTGTAGAAGATGCAATATCAGAAACATTAGAAATATGTGAAAAATTAAAAAAGGCTGGAGTAGATTTATCTAAAGTACAATGGACTAAAAGAGTTGATGGAAAAGATAAAAGGTTAAAATTAAGAGAGATAGAGAAAGAAGTAGATATAGAAAAAATAATAGCTAAAAATGAATTAAATCCAGAATATCCTATAGGTCAAAGAATTTTATATTTAAGAAGTATATATAATGGAACAATAGACGTGGAAATGTCAGAAGAGGAAAGGAAAAAAGCAGAAACTTTAGAATTAATCATAGATGAACAACAAAGCACTATATCAGAATTATTAGAAATATG
>CARBKU010000274.1 GCA_948946035.1 uncultured Clostridia bacterium | reverse complement strand
CAAATAGACTAAATTTAACAATTTTCGAAACAGGAATTATATTTGCATTTATATATGGGTTATCAAATGTTGCAATTACAATAAATATGCTTCTTGGAATGGTAGTAGGTGGAGGAATATTTTTACTAATTACATTAATAGGGGGAATATTTTATGGAAAAGAAGCAATGGGATTTGGTGATGTAAAATTAATGGGAGCTTTAGGAATATATTTTGGACTTTCAAATATCATAATAATTACATTAGTATCATTTTTAATTGGAGCAATACTAAGTATATTTTTATTAGCTACAAAAAAGAAAAAAACAAATGAATACATCCCTTTTGGGCCTTTTATAGCACTTGCAACATACATTAGTATGTATATACCTTTTGAGCAAATAAAAGCAGTATTAATGCAAATATTTACATTAGGAATGTATAAAGGATAAAAAGAAATAAAAGGAGAGTCTAAAATGAATCCTAAATTGCAATGGTTAAGAAATAAAATGTCTTCATCAGATTTAGAAGGATTAATAATATCTAATCCAACCAATATAAAATATTTAACTAATTTAGATGCAGAAGGAATTTTATTATTAACAAGAAAAGAAAATATTTTTATTACTGATGGAAGATATATAGAACAGGTACATAGTGTATTAACATTATTTGATGAAATAATAGTATATAATATACGTGATATTTCACAACAAGACTATGAAAATTTTTTCATGTATTGCGAAAATGTAGGGTTTGAAGAAGATTATGTTACTTATGCACAATACAAAGAATATATTAGAAAATATAAAATAAATCACTTAGTTGAAACAGAGAATGTAATAGAAAAACAAAGAATGATTAAGGATGAAGATGAAATAAGTAATATAAAAAAGGCATGTGAAATAACAGATAATTGCTTTTCTCATATTTTAGATTATATTGAACCAGGTAAAACAGAAAAAGAAGTAGCAAATGAAATTGAAAAATATTATAAATTAGGAACTGATGGAATATCATTTGATACTATTGTAGCTTCAGGAGAAAATACATCAATGCCTCATGCAGTTCCAACAGATAGAAAAATACAAGAACAAGATATAATTACAATTGATATGGGGTGTAAAGTTAATGGTTATTGTTCAGATATGACTAGAACCTTTTTTGTTGGAGGCATTCCAGAAACAATAAAAAAAGTGTATGACTTAGTATTAAAGAATCAAAATCAAGTATTACAACAAATGAAAGATGGTGTAAGCACTAGAATGCTTGCAAAAATGGTAGAAAATGATTTTAAGCTAAATGGCTTTGATTTAATTCATGGATTAGGACATGGAGTTGGTATGGAAATTCATGAACAGCCATATATTAATAGTAAATCTGATACTTTTTTAAAAGAAAATATGGTAGTAACAAATGAACCAGGTATTTATTTACCAGGGAAATTTGGCATAAGAATTGAAGATACAGTACAAATTACAAAATTTGGTTGTATAAGTTTAACAAATTCTGAGAAAAATTATATTATAATATAGTAAATATTGAAAAAAATATGAAAAGGTTGATTTTTCCAGATAAATATAGTAAAATAGATTATAAAAAAAGAAATAATAATAAAAAATGAACTGTAAAAAATTATTTAACAGTTTGTCAATTGAAAGGAGAATTATTATGGCATCAGTATATTCAGCAGGGGATTTTAGAAATGGAACAACTTTTGAAATGGAAGGAAATGTATATAGAATAGTTGAATTTCAACATGTAAAACCAGGTAAAGGTTCAGCATTTGTAAGAACAAAATTAAAAAACGTTATTACTGGAGCAACACTAGAAAAAACATTTAATCCATCAGATAAATTCCCAGCAGCCGAAATAGAAAAAAAGGTAATGCAATATTTATATAGTGATGGAGGATTATATTATCTTATGGATAATGAAACATATGAGCAAATTCCATTAAATGAAGAACAATTAGGTGATTGCTTAAAATATTTAAAAGAAAACATGGAAGTAACAATACTTTCATATAAAGGTAACATATTTGCTGTTGAACCTCCTACATTTGTTGAATTAGAAGTTACATATACTGAACCTGGATTTAGTGGAAACACAACAACAACATCTGGAAAACCAGCAAAATTAGAAACAGGTTTAGAAATACAAGTGCCATTATTTGTAAATATTGGTGATATCTTAAAAATAGATACAAGAACTTGTGAATATATGGAAAGAGTATAAGAAAGGTGAGTAACAAATGACTTTATTAAAAAACGAATTTAAAAGTTTTTTAGATGACTTAGAAAAAAATATAAAAAACAAAGAAGACTTAGAGTATGTAAAAGGAAGATTTGCTAACTTTATGGATGTAATATTAAATCAAATGGATGACGTTATAAACTATAAAGAAGAAAAAATGACAGAATTAGAAAATACACAAAAACAACTAGATGAAAGAATGACAAAAATGCAACAAGTAATAGATAACATAGAAAAAGATATATATGCAGAAGATG
>CARBKU010000273.1 GCA_948946035.1 uncultured Clostridia bacterium | reverse complement strand
TCTAATATTTCTTTTAAATGAATTGCTAATCTTGGTGCTCCATTAAAAAATGTTACATTACCTAATATTTGTTTTAATTCTTCCTGTATTAATGGATAATGTGTACATCCTAAAACAACATTTTGAACTTTATTTATATATACTCCTAAATGTATTTTTAAATATTTTATTAATTCTTCCTTTGTTCCATTTTCTATTATATCTGCTAAACCAACACAAGGATATAAATATGTTTTGTGATTATTGTATTTTTTATATAGTATATTAAACTTTTCACTTTTTATTGTCCCTTTTGTTGCCATTACTAAAGTCGGTTTATCATATGCATAATCATAAACCATTTTATAAGCTGGTTCAATTGCTATTATAGGTATTTCTGTATACTTTTCTCTTAAAAATTTAACTGCTTTTGCACTTGCTGTATTACAAGCTATTACTATCGTTTTACATTTGTTTTGTATTAAGTTTTCCACTATTTTATCACATATTGTTAATATCTCTTTATTGCTCTTATCTCCATATGGATTATTTGCAGAGTCACTATAATATATGTAATTTTCATTTGGTAAAATTTTTATAATCTCTTTTAGTACTGTTACTCCTCCTATTCCAGAGTCAAATATTCCTATATTGTCATTTTGATTCATATTTTTCCTCCACTGTTCTTTTTACACTACTTTTATATAACATTTTTTCTTCCATTTTTTCCTTATTATACCTCTTATTTTATTTGATGACAATAATATTTAATTTAAGTTTCGACTTTTTACAAGAGTAGGTTATAATATATGATTTTTGAAACACTGCGTAAGCGACCAAACGAGCTATGCGAGTGCGATTGGAGCAACCCACATATAAAATTTAATTTTGTAGGTTGCGACACACAAAGTGTAAAAAAATCATATATTATAACCTACTCTTGTAAAAAGTCGAAACTTGAAAACATTTAAAATTCTTTAAAATATATGGAGTAATGTTCACGTCGAGCGTAGCGAGGACTAAGTGAAAGAGGCTCCACATATTTCATTAGAATTTTTTTATGTATGTAATGAACCGAGATACAAAGAAATATTTATATATCAGTATTTTAATAGAATAATATTAGTAAAAGTATTATCTATTAACTTCGTTTTTTATTTCATCTTATAAAGTTAGTTGAAACTATCTTTTCATTTTTTGGTAATTCAATACCTGTTTTCTTTCCTACCTCAATACATTTTAATAACCAAGCCATATTATTTCCCAAAGTTCTCATAGTTTGCATTCCCTCTTCATCTTTTAAAACATCTTCTGGTTTACTACCATGAACCATATTCCAATACTGTGAAGAAACAATAGGCATATTGCTAATTCCAAAATATTTATTTACTTCATCAAGAGTTGCTGTTGCTCCTCCTCTTCTACAACTGGCTATAGCTGTAGCAACCTTATTAGAAAATAAATTTCTTCTTCCATAAAAAACTCTATCCATAAAAGAAGAAAGCATACCAGAACTAGCTGCGAAATGTACTGGAGTTCCAAAAACAAAACCATCTGTACTAGGAACTTTAGCTAAAAATTCATTTACTTTATCATCTACAAAGCATTGTCCATTTTTTAAGCAACTTCCACATCCAATACAACCAGCTATTGGTTTTGATCCAAGCCAAAAAATTTCAGTTTCTACTCCATTTCTATTTAAAGCACCTTCAACTTCTTTTAATGCTGTATATGTACAACCATTTTGATGTGGACTTCCATTAACTAATATTACTTTCATAAATTCAACTCCTTCATAATTTTCTTTACTATTATATTAATTTTCCTTTCCATTATATACCACTATTACTAAAAATATAAAGTAATCAAATAAAATTTTGATTGATTACTTTATATTTTTTCATTTATATATTTTATTATATATTTTTTATATTTTTCTTTTTAAATATAAAAAATGTAGGAATTATCATTATCAAGAAATATAACACACAAATCATAGTAGAAAATAGTGGGGTTAACCCTTCCATTAATGGTAGTTTTCCATATATATATTGACTAAAATCCCAATTTAATGTAACAAATAACTTCAAAAATTGTACATTAAATTGAATAGCTAATAAATTTATAACTTCTGACCCCATATAACCTAATAGTGGAAGTGCTATTGCAACTGCTGAATTTGTAAATATTGTACTAAATGCAAATGATAAAGTTGCAAGTAAAATTATAATTGGTAACTGTAATAAAATACTAGTAAATACATATCCAAATATATTCATAGTCTCTAATGAATTAGTATTAAAATTATATTGTACTACTGGAACTGATAAACTATCATATCCAAAAATAATGCCTCCTACAATTAATTCAAGACCTATAACTGATATTAATGCAAATACTATCATTATTAATACAGTAATAAATTTAGAAAGTAAAATTTTAGTTCTACTATATGGTTTTACTAGTAATAACTTTATAGTTCCTTTATTAAATTCTTCGCTTACTATTGTTCCAGCTATCA
>CARBKU010000272.1 GCA_948946035.1 uncultured Clostridia bacterium | reverse complement strand
TTTTCTAATTTTTTTAAAACTTTTCAACTAACTATTGACTTTTAATAGTTGGTCTTTATATAAAAAAAATTTTTAAAAGACTTGCTACATTTTACATTTTAGTATAATATAATAAAGTAAATTGAAAGAAATGCAAAAAAATATTAGGAAAGGAGTTAATAAATAAAATTAAGCGCCTGGACATTAATTAATTTAAGGAACAAACTTATATTAATGTTGACGAGGTCTAGGGTTATCGAAACATTCGGCGGATGCTCTAGTGGCTTTGCTTAAAGTCAAAGTATTAATAAAAAAATCAATAGCAATATTGTAACAAAAGTTAATACAATTAAGCTTTAATTTGCATGCTTTCAATTCCATATAAAAATATTAAAAGGAGGATTTACTATGTGTGGAATTGTAGGTTACATAGGAACACAAAAAGCAAGCCCAATATTAATTAATGGGTTAATAAGATTAGAATACAGAGGTTATGACTCAGCTGGTATTTCAACAATTGAAAAAGAAGGTCTATCAATTATGAAAGATCAAGGAAGAGTCAAAAATTTATACAGCTTAGATGGAATTAATAATTTAGAAGGAACTATTGGTATAGCACATACAAGATGGGCAACTCATGGAAAACCTTCAAAAGAAAATTCTCACCCTCATTTAGATAACTCTAAAACCTTTGGAGTTGTTCACAACGGAATTATAGAAAATTATAACGAATTAAGAGAAAATTTAAATAAAAAAGGATACACTTTTTATTCTGAAACAGATACAGAAGTAATCCCTAATTTAATTCATTACTATTACACTAAAGAAGCAAAAAAAGACCTATCTGGATTTTTACAAGCTGTAAAAAATGCTTGTTCTGAATTAAAAGGAAGTTTCGCACTTGAAATCATATGTAAACACTATCCTGACAATATGATAGTTGTTAGAAAAGACAGTCCTTTAGTTATTGGAAAAGGAGAAAATGAAAATTATATTTCTTCAGACATTCCAGCAATTTTATCATTTACAAAAAATTTCTATTTAATAAATGATTTAGAATATTGCATATTATCACGTAATAATGCACAATTTTATGACAAAGATTTAAACCCTATAAAAAAAGAAACTAAAAGTATAGAATGGAATGCTTCAAGTGCTGAAAAAGATGGCTTTGAAGATTATATGTTAAAGGAAATTTATGAACAACCAATAGCTATTAGAGAAACAGTTGGAGCAAGATTATTTGAAAATTCAAAATGTACATTTGATGAACTAAACTTTACAAAAGAGTATTTAAAAAATATAAATAAAATATATATAGTAGCTTGTGGTACAGCAATGCATGCTGGCTTAGTTGGAAAAAATATGATTGAAAAATTATGTCGAATTCAAACTGAAGTTGATGTTGCTTCAGAATTTAGATATAGAAATCCTTTAATAGATGAAAAAACTTTATGTATTTTTATATCTCAATCTGGCGAAACAGCTGATACTATTGCAGCACTAAAACTATCTAAAGAAAAAGGAGCAAAAACACTTGCAATAACAAATGTAATTGGTAGTTCTATTACTAGAGAAGCAGATTACTCATTATATACACATGCTGGTCCAGAAATAGCTGTTGCATCTACTAAAGCATATACTTCTCAAGTTATATTATTTGCTACTTTATCTATCTATTTCGCAGAAACTTTAGAAGTAAACAATTCTTCTATTGCCACATTAAAAAATGATATTTTAGAACTTCCTAAAAAAATAGAAGATACTTTAAAAATATCTGAAAACGTAAAAGATTTTGCTAAACAAGTATATCAAGAAAAAGATATCTTTTTCTTGGGAAGAGGAATTGATGAAACAGTTGCAAGAGAAGGCTCTTTAAAATTAAAAGAAATATCTTATATACATGCTGAAAGTTATCCAGCTGGTGAATTAAAACATGGTCCAATTGCTTTAATTGAAAATGGCATAACTGTTGTTGGCGTTGTTACTGATAAAGATTTGTTAGAAAAATCTGTTAGTAATATCCAAGAAGTAATTACTAGAGGTGCTAAAACTTTAATAATTACAAATCAAAATTTAGATGATAAGATGTTTAATGAAGTTATTAATATTCCTTGCACTAATTCATTACTATCTCCTATCTTATCTATTATTCCTTTACAATTATTCTCATATTATATTGCAAAGGAAAAGGGATTAGATGTTGATAAACCTAGAAATTTAGCCAAATCAGTTACTGTTGAATAATTTTTTAACTTCTTAGCCTCCTTTATGGAGGCTTTTATTTTTTGTTAATATAGATTCTTTTACATTACAAAATTTAATTATTTTAATAAAACTTATCCTAAAATCAATTTAACCAATATTAAAACAATTGCACCAGGAAGACCTAAAAGTCCGAATTAAAATACTAGTAAAAAAATTCAATCCAATATGAAAGTTAAATGTTGCACCTATTAAATTAATAACATAAATAACAATTCCACCAAGAATAGAATTAGCTATAATTTTAAGCAATTTTTTTAATGGCAA
>CARBKU010000271.1 GCA_948946035.1 uncultured Clostridia bacterium | reverse complement strand
AACATACACTATTATTTGAATGTATTCCAAAGGAAATATTAAACAATTTGGAAAATATATTAGGAGGTGATTTTAGCAAAATACCAGAAAAAATAAGGCAAGAATATATATCAAAATTAAAATTAATTCCTTTTTCGTCGTTAGGAAAACAAAATGGAATGTTATTAGGAATTAAGCCAGAATATATAATTATTGTTAGTGAAGAAAACCAAAAGAAAATAGATAATGTAATAATAGGCATCTATAATAAATCATTAACCAAAAGAGGAGAATATAGAGGATTAATAGGTGTCGAATTACTATAAAAAGGAGTGATTTTATGAAAATTGTTGATTTATTAAAAAATAGTATAAATAATATATGTGCAAAATATTTGAATGATAATAATGAAATTGAATATTTACCTATTTTTTATATAGCAGGAAGTCAAACATTACCTCCACCATTATCACCAGAAGAAGAAACTGAACTTATAAATCAATTATCATTAGAAGATAATTTAAAAGTTAGACAAACATTAGTAGAAAGAAACTTAAGATTGGTTGTATACATAGCAAAGAAATTTGAAAATACACGGTGTTGGGATAGAAGATTTAATTTCTATAGGAACTATAGGATTAATGAAAGGAGTTAATACATTTAATTCAGATAAAAAAATAAAATTAGCTACATATGCATCAAGATGCATAGAAAATGAAATTTTAATGTTTTTGCGAAAAAATAACAAAGTAAAAGGAGAAGTTTCTATTGATGAACCATTAAATAAAGATGGAGATGGAAATGAGTTATTACTTTCAGATATTTTAGGAACAGAGCCAGATATTACATCCAGAAATTTGGAAGATGAGGTAGATAAGACATTGTTAAGAGCTTCTATTCAAAAATTAAACCATAGAGAAAAAGACATTATGGAGATGAGATTTGGATTTAAAACAGGAAAAGAAAAAACACAAAAAGAAGTAGCAGATGAGCTTCGGGATTTCTCAAAGTTATATATCAAGATTAGAAAAGAAAATTATTGGAAAAATGAAAAAAGAAATTAGCAGTAAAATTGGATAAAAATAAAAATTGTTTTAATTATTATATTTTTAATGCTAGGAATTTAAAATATCGGTAAGATTTTTTTAATTTAGTATATTTAAATCTTTTTTGGAAATACTTCTCATAAGAAGGATTTTTAAAGGAGGTTTTTCTTTTGATAAACAACAAAGTTGAGATATGTGGTGTAAACACATCAAAATTACCATTGTTAAGTAAAAAAGAAAAAGAAGAACTATTTATAAAAATAAAAGCAGGAGATGAAGAAGCAAGAAATATATTTATTAATGGTAACTTAAGGCTGGTACTTAGCGTAATACAAAGATTTTATGGAAGAGGAGAAAGTGCAGATGATTTGTTTCAAGTAGGATGTGTAGGATTAATAAAAGCAATAGATAACTTTGATTTAAGTCAAAACGTGCAATTTAGTACTTATGCAGTACCAATGATAATAGGAGAAGTAAAAAGATATTTAAGAGATAACAATAGTATAAGGGTGAGTAGATCAGTTAGAGATTTGGCATATAAAGCAATACAATTTAAAGAAAAATATACGAAAGAGCATGGACGAGAGCCTCAAATAGAGGAAATTGCAAAAGAACTAGAGGTAGAAAAGGAAGATATAGCATTTAGTTTTAATGCTATACAAGATCCAGTATCTTTACAAGAACCAGCATATAATGATGGAACAGACAGCATTAATATTATGGAACAAGTAAAAGATAGCAAAAATACAGATGAATTATGGGCTGAAAATATGACTATTAAAGAAGCTTTGCATAAATTAAATGATAAAGAAAAAATGATTATTCTAAAAAGGTTTTTTGATGGTAGAACACAGATGGAAGTAGCAGATGAAATAGGAATATCACAAGCACAAGTATCAAGACTAGAAAAAAGTGCTATACAACATATAAAGAGGCTGTATAAATAAATAAAAAAATAAACCATAAAAAGGTTTATTTTTTTTATATGCATAATATAATATATAGAGGAGTAAATGATATGCAAGATAAAGGATTAGATTTTAAACATAAAGAGGTTGTTAACATTACAAATGGTAAAAGATTAGGATATGTACAAGATGTATGTGCAGATTTAGAAACTGGAACTATTACACATATTATTGTGCCAGGAAATAATAAATTGTTTAATTTATTTTCCTCAAATAATGATATTGTAATACAGTGGAAAGATATAAAATGTATAGGAGACGATCTTATATTAGTTGAAATTTAAAATAATCTAGTTGCTATTCATAGTTTTGCAAAAGTGCCAGAATTCTTTGTTCTCAATGGCAATTTTGCAAACTACAAAATGTAATGAATAGTTAAAATTTAATATAAAAGTATTAAAAAACAGAAACTTAAATTAAAAAAAATAGTGTTACAATTGATATAAAGTTACTAGATAATGCTTTTTTTGGTTTAATATCTTGAAAATACTGATATATAAATATTTATGCAGTATCGAATGTGA
>CARBKU010000270.1 GCA_948946035.1 uncultured Clostridia bacterium | reverse complement strand
TGGGATAAATAAGACTACTAATCTTGAAGAATCACTTATCAAAGAAAATTTTTCTATTAACTTAAAACAAATTGTATTAATATCAGGTGCTACAATTAAAGTAAAAAATATTGTTAGTGTAAATATAACTACATACCATATTACTTTGGTCATTTGAACTTTGGTAGGTAATTTCATAATTTTTTCCTCCTACTCAACAATACAATATATTTAATTTTCAAACTTTATCGACCTTCTTGTAAACTTGCAAGAACAGCAAATCCTAATCCATAAAATGTTATAATTCCTATAATTGCTGCTATTAGTAATGCTACAAAAAGTTTTATAGCAATTTTAATATTTGTACTATTTTTTGCTTTTTTTATTATAAAAAGTAATTGTACTAAAAAAACAATTACAAATATAATTAATGGATATAATATTAACTGCATTATTTGTATTCTCTCCTTCTATTCTTCAGTTATTTCTATTGATTTTAGTTCTAATTTATCTAAAGGCATATCTAAACTTTCATATTCTACTTTTACATTTTTTCCTTTTTCTAAATTTCCTATTATTTGAGTATTATCTGTTATATAGGCTTTTACTGCAAATGGATAATTATATCCTGTGTCAGTATGCGTGTCATCTTCCAAACTATATTTTAAATATAGATGTCCAGATTCAGTATAAGCATCTCCAATGGTTACTACTGAAGGATATGTTCGATTGCCTTTTAACGCATCTTGTTTCATTTTATTGTAGTCATTTGATTTTAAAACAGTAATAGGATTATTTTTAGGATCAAAGTCATTATCTCCAAAACTATATCCTTTTTTACTTAAATCTCCACTACAAATAAGCAAATCTCCTTCTTCTATATAGCTAGTATCATATTCTTTTAATGTAAAATAATCGATACATTTTTGTTTTATATCAGTAATATTTGCTCTCGTATATTCTTCCATTTCAAAACCAAATTCTCCAAAATGTTGACCGTTAAATATGTATATATATCCATTGTGATGTAATTCTACCATTCCTTGAATATATACATCTTTAACAACTTCCGTTATTTCATTTTGCCTAGATGTATCATATATAATATTTCCTTCTTTATCATATATAACGGAACTATCTTCTTTAAATTCAGTCTCATTTATTTGTGTATTTTTATTAAAGATTAATATTCCTAATAATATAGCTATTATTAATATAATACAAAGTACTGCAATTATTATTTTTTTCTCTTTCATATCTAATCATCCTTTCAGATTACTATTAATTAAAATGATTATATCATATATTTAAAAAGTATCCCAGTCTATTTTAGGTTTCTTCTTAGTTTTTCTCTTTATCTTTTCCTTTTTACTATTAACTTGTACTTTTTCAGGCATATTTTTAGTCCATTTAGGGGTATATTCCAAACAGAACTATCTTTTAGTTTTTTTGCAAGTGGATGTTCTGTATATCTCATTTTGTCTAGTAATAAAGGCTTATTTCCTCGCAAAATCACCAATAATTGTGTAGCTGCCATTCTTAATATTTCGTCTTTATTAAGCAAATTTCTTTGTAAAGTTGTTATATTTTTTTGACCAAATTCAAATTCTCCTTCAAGTCCAGCATCTTTTTTTATACTTTGAGTTTCAACGGTTGATACACCAACTAAATCACAAAAAAAGCCGAGCTGTTAAAGTGTCTGTTGTTCCTAAACTAATTCTTGTATCACAGTTTCCAACTATCTCATCAGATAAACCATTTGGATAGCGATTGTCTAATTGCCCGTTTATTTTGTGTGATAGGAATTAAGGAAATACCGGCGACTGCGCACCGTGCTTATCTTCCTGTTAAAATCAGATATAGAACCTATGTTTGCGAATTCGTCTAAAAAACAAAATACTTCGCTTTCACATTTTCCAGTAGGTTGTGAATCAGCATATCTAACTAATTTGATAAACAAAAATGTAAAAAACAAAGAGGACAAGAAATCATTGGAGGAATCAACATCACTTGTTACAATATAATAAATACAATGTTTCTTTCCTGGCAATATTAAATCAATATCACTTTCATTTGTTAGTTTTTGTAAATCTTCATTTTGAAAGGGTTGTAGTCTAGTTCCAAGACCTGTAATGACTGATGCTTTTATCGTATCGCTACCACTTGCAAAAATATTATAACTCATTCTTGCTGGGTGATCTTGTGGCATTTTCTTAAATATATTGTCTATCTCTTCAATGTTGCCGTTTGCAATATGATGGTAGACATTAGTTAGCGTATTTTTATCAGATAAATTCTCCAAAAAATAGAACAAAAAAGCCTTTAGCAGATTTTCTTCAGCACGAGGCCAAAAGTCGTCTTTGCCACTTTTCTTTTGTGTATTGCTAATAATTACATTTGCCGTTGTTTGAATATCTGTTATAGTTTCATTTTATCCTAATGGATTCCAACGGTCAGAGTGTCGCATATCTTTTAAATTAAAGACTTTGGATCTATGTCAAGTTTTTAGACACATTTTTTTGCGAATTTTTATAAATTAT
>CARBKU010000269.1 GCA_948946035.1 uncultured Clostridia bacterium | reverse complement strand
TATTAAAAATATAGTTAGTATAGAAGAAATTACATAAAATAACTTTTTCTTTAATTTTTCCATTACTCCACCTCTAATTTATATCCTAGTCCTCTTATTGCTTTGATTTGAGAATTAGAGCCAATTATTTTTATTTTTTTCCTCACAAAAGATATGTATGCTTCTAAATTATTTGATTCTGCCTCACTTTCCAATCCCCAAACTTTTTCATATATTTGTTCCTTTGATAACACTTGATTTGCATTTTTAATTAAGTATTCTAGTAGTAAAAACTCTTTGCGTACAACTTCTATTGTTTCATTAGTTGTATTACATGAAAGAACTGCTGTTTTTATATTCAACTTTAAATCTCCTGATTCTATATAATACTTTACCATTTGAGAATTGTTTGTCCTTAATTGTGCATTTACTCTTGCAACTAATTCATCAATATGAAATGGTTTTGTTAAATAATCATTTGCTCCATTATTAAAACCTGTTAATTTATCTTCTAACATAGATTTTGCAGTTAGCATTATTACTTTTGATTCTACTTTTTCTTTCCTTATTTCTTCTAATATTTCGAATCCACTTAATTTTGGTAACATTACATCTAAAATGATTAAGTCATAAATGTTTGTTAAAGCATTATCTAAGCCTTCCTCACCATCTGTAAAAACATCAACTACAAACTGCTCTTTCTTTAACCTACTTGATATTACATCAGCAATTTTATATTCATCTTCTATAATTAAGATTCTCATATTATCACCTTTTCAAATTATAACATTATTTTTATATTCTTACAATTAATATTACAATTCAACAGTAGCAGTCATACCTATCTTTACATCACTATCATTTTCAAATTCAGCAGTAACAGTAAAACTTCCATTATTTGCTGTACTACTTATTTTAGTAACATAGCCATTAAACTCTTTTTCTTCTAAAGCAGAAACCTTAATTAATGCACTTTTTCCTACAGAAATGTCACTAATCTTAGATTCATCAACTTTAAATTGAACAGCAAGTACATTAACAGAAGAAATAGAAACATAATGTTCATTAGTACATTTTCCACTGTTAGATGGAATATTTAGCTTTATTATAACACAATCATAAGGTGCTACTAAAAATGTACCATTAGTATATTTTAAAATATTTTCTCCCTTTTTCACTTCTTGGTTAGCTTGTACATAGCACTCTGCTAAATAATAAGTTGCATGTAATTCTATATTTTCAGATAATCCAGAAATAATCTCTGATGTTGTTTGTAAAACTTTGTTAGTAGCACTAGATTCATTTTCATTACTAGTATTAAAATTATCATTTAATGTTCTAGAAGACATATTTGGAACTGTTTGAGATTCATTTTGATAGTTAATATAAATTGTTATCATTATACCTAAAACAATAACTAACATAATTATAGCTATTATTCTTATATCAAAAAATTTTTTCACCTGTTTTCTCCTCTCTATGCTTTAATTATTGCATATATTCTATATGTTCTTACATTTCCATTTTCAGCAGTAACATTAACTAATATCTTATTTGTCCCTTGTTTTAAATCTTCATTTCCATATATACATACTGTTGCAGTTCCATCTTCCTTTTCAGTATTAATATTTATAGATGACACTATACTATCAATCTCTACAAAATATGTGCCATTATCTTTATAAAATTCCTTATTCAAATTATAACCTTCAACAGATAAATTGCTTAAATAGTTATTATTAGAACCATTATATGTTACAGTTTCTGTTATTTGTTTTGTACTTGAATTTTGAGAACTCATATTGTTACTAAAATTTGCATTATTTCCAGATGTCTTTGTGTTTTCTATGTTTTTTGAGTTTTCTTTTTGATTATTTGTAGTTCCATATTCATTTTTATTTTGCTCTTTATTTCTGTCTTGTTGTAATTTATTTTCTTCTTTTTTATCTTGATTAGTTGAATTTGTTTCATTGTCTTTTTCTTGATTTATTTCATTATTTTTATCTTGATTTGCTGGAACATTTTCATTATTTTTATCTTGGTTTGTTGGAGTATTCCCATTATCTTTCTCTTGATTTTCTTCTTTATTATTTGGGTCTTTTTTACTTTCTATAATAGTTATTTGTGCCTGCTCTGTTTGTGTTTCCTTCTCATCATTTAAATTTGTAACATTTGCAACAAATGTTATTGTATCTCCAACTTTTTTACTTTCTGGTATTTTGTAAGTAAGTACTATTTGAGTTAAATTTGTCTTTTCTTTGTCAATCTCTATATAAACCTCATTCTCATTTTTTTCAAGTACTACATCTTCTTTAGTATTAATTTGTAGTAATTCTGTATCTGATATTAACTCAAACTTAGATTTTTTATAATCTATTTTGTTTAAGTTAATAATTATTTCAACATTATCCTCTTTTGAAACTTCCTTTTTTCTTATCTCAAAAAAGCTCTCTTTAGCATAAACATTTTGTAATGGAAGTATTATTGCTATAAGTAATATTCCAATTAATAATAATTTACTAATTTTTTTTATCATCTTTTTCCACCCTTTCCATTA
>CARBKU010000268.1 GCA_948946035.1 uncultured Clostridia bacterium | reverse complement strand
ACAGCTTATCTATATTTTACAAGGCTCAAATGCTTGTTATATAAATATTGATGAATAGAATAAAAAATACGAATTTATATATTAAAATCCGTATTTTTTATTCTTAATCTTTAATTCCAAAAATCAACTTAACAAATCCTCTTAAGAACTTAGGAACTTTTTTTACTACAACTGTCATATGTATCCCTCCTTTTCGTTAACAAGCAAGCCACATAAAGCCTACACAAACTACTGTTACACCAATTAAAAATAACCATCCTGTTACGGGAAGTAACAAAACTAATAATATACCTAGCCCTAACCCTATCAAACATACTGCAAGTGTTTTTTTAAATAAATGTACCATTTTCCTACCTCCCACTCTTTTTGTATATTATATTATTTTTTTATTTTATTTGTTCCTTTTTATGTTAAATATTATTTTCTATTGACTAAATATCATTTATTTTATAATATATTAAAAAATATTAATAGGATGTGATTATATGAACAAAGAAAATTCTATTAAATTAATAGAATCTTTGAGACAGGCTTATCCTGATGCAACATGTAGTTTGGATTTTGAAACTCCATTTCAGTTAGTAATTGCAGTTATGCTATCTGCACAATGTACAGATGAAAGAGTAAATAAAACTACACCTCAACTTTTTAAACGTTGTAAAACTATTCAAGATTTTGCAAATATAGATATTAATGAATTAGAAAGGATTATACATCCTTGTGGTTTTTATAAAAATAAAGCAAAAAATATAAAACTTTGTGCTAAACAAGTACTTGAAAATTTTAATGGCAAAGTTCCCAGAACAATGGAAGAATTAACTACACTCGCAGGAATTGGTAGAAAAAGTGCAAATGTAATAATGTTAGAAGTGTTTAATAATCCTCAAGGAATTGCTGTTGATACTCATGCCAAAAGAATTTCAAATTTAATTGGTCTTTCTACAAAAAAAGAACCTGAGAAAATCGAGCAAGATTTGTTAAAATTATTTCCAAAAGAATATCTGAAAGACATAAATCATTTATTTGTATGGCATGGAAGAAATACTTGTATAGCAAGAAGACCTAAATGTGACTCTTGTTCTGTTAAAAACTTTTGCTCATATTTTTTAAAAACATTTAATTAATATAAATTGTCATTTTTAGTGTATAATTGTAGTTTTATAAGAGCATATTATTATTAAAATGAGGTGATTATTTTGACTAATATTAATTGTTCTTTAAATTGCATTCATCAAAAAGATGGAAAGTGTTCATATACTTCTGTTTTTCCGTCTTCAGTTTCTTCTAATGAATGTGCATATTTTAAGGAAAAAGAAAATTAATTTTTTTCTAAAATAAATTGACAAATTAATACTAAAGATATATATTTTATATATAAATATTTTAGGGAGGTTAGTTTGAAAAATACCTGTTATTTAGCATAAAAACTATTTTTCAAACTATGTTTGTGCCTCAAGAAAGGAATGAAAGTTAAAATGTTAAAAAACAAAATCAAAGTTATTGTGCTATTATTGATAATTATGTTATCATTTATAGTTCCAATTTCAAATGCTGAAAATGATGTTACTACAACAAGTGAAGATCCAGAAGCTAACTATCAAAATCAGCAACAAAACACTCGGAGATACTACGCCAAATCCAGAAGATACCTCTACTGGTGAGACACAAGATAATACTACTACCCCTACTACAAATGAAGAAGAAACTTTTAAGAAAAGTGACATTTATCTATCTGAAAAAAATGTAGTTGTTGATTATGTAGTAGATGGTAATTTATTTATTTGGGCAGAATCTGTTACAATTAAATCTCAAATTGGTGGAGATGCATTTATTATAGCTAAATCTATAACAATTGAAGAAGAAGGATCTATTTATAGTAACTTATTTGCAATATCAGAAAATTTAGAAATCAAAGGTGTTGCATATGACGTATATGCTTCAGCAAAAACTTCAACTATTTCAGGATACATATATAGAGATTTAAAACTAAATTGTGCTGATTTAATACTTTTAGGAACTGTATCAAGAAACGCTTTTGTAAATTGTAATTCAATTACATTTACAAAAACAGATTCAACTAATAAAGAAGAATCAGATGAATCAAATGGAAAAATAAATGGAAATTTAAATTATAGTTCCAAACAAGAAATATCTATTCCAGAAGAAACAGTATTAGGAGAAATAAACTACACAAAACTTAAAACATCAAATATTATTATGCCAATAATATCTACAATAATATTAACAATCATTATATGGTTTATATGTATGTGGATGGTGCCAAAATTCATAAATAAGTCTCAAGAATTAATAGTAAAAAAATCATTACCAGTTATTGGCTTTGGTTTAATATCATCTGTTGCTTTAATATTAATATCTATACTATTAATTATACTAAATGTTACAGCCTCTGTTGGTTTAATTGTATTGCTTTTATTAGCATTATTATTAGCAATAAGTACGCCAATATTTGTAATAGCCATTAGCTATTTAATTAGTAAAAAATTAAAAATGGAAACAAAACTTAAGAAACTTGGTATAATTGTTGTAGTTTCA
>CARBKU010000267.1 GCA_948946035.1 uncultured Clostridia bacterium | reverse complement strand
GGTAGTTTGAAATTTAAAAATGAAATAATAAAAGTAGCAATGAAAATGGAATTAGAGGGAAATGTTGTATTAACTCCAATATTTCCCATAAATGATAATAAAGAGGATTTTACAGAAGAACAATTAAATATGCTTGGTAAAATGCATAAAGAAAAAATAAAGTTATCAGATGCAATTTTAGTTGTTAACATTAATGGTTATATAGGTAATAGTACAAAAAATGAAATTGAATATGCTAAATCTTTAAATAAAGAGATTATATATTTAGAAAATGTGTAGGATTTGAACTTGATGTAAAAGGAGTAATTCTAGCTCCTTTATCTAACTCTATCTTTCTTCTTTTTAGTCTGTTCTTTTTCAAATTCATTTCTCTCATTTTCCAATTTCTGGTGAAGTTCAAATTGCTTAATTCTTTCTAGTCTTAATTCAATATTATTGCAATATTTTATTTCTTCAATAAGTGGTGTTATCTTTTTAGAAAGTTCTACAATTTGATTTTCAATAATTGTTTTTTCTTCATCTGTTTTTGCTCTTTTATGCTTTTTCCATAAATTTTCTCTTTTACTTTTCAAAGGATTTATTTTCCCATAAGCTGATTTTTGATAATTCAATAGTTCTTGTTCTGTATTAATATTATTTTTACATACAAATCTAACTTGTTTAGAAAATTCATCCATTTTCTTAATTGCACTTATTAATTCTGGTGTCATTTTCGTTATATTAGGTTTTGAAACGATTTCTATATTGATACCTAGTAATTTCTCATAGTGAAAAATTAAATATGAAATTGAGCCTTTAAATTGCAAATGTTTTTGTTTTTCATTATTATATCTTTCATAACTTCTGTTAGCTAATAAATATGGAGCTGGAGAATATGGATGTTCAGGTTGTGTTTCTAATATCCTTTTATAAATATTTTCTTTTGTATAGTTATTTCCAAATTGCCTTTCAATTCTTGTATTTCGTTTGTATGGATCTCTTCTTATAGATAATGTCTCATTCTTGTCTGTAACAATATAATTTAAATCGTGTAGTATTTTAATAAATTCGTTATAGTCTTTAGCATTTGCTATTGCATAATCTATGCTATCTTTCATAATTTCCTTATATAAGCTACTTGTAGCATATTTATTGTATTTTTCTTCTTGTTTTAAAACACTTAATCCATATTCTTCGCAAAGTTTATCTGATGTCTTTCTCATTAATGCATAGTCTTTCTTGGTATTACAAAATCTCTTGCCATCTAAAAATGAAACAGAGTTTAAAACAAAATGGTTGTGTAGGTTATCTGTGTTTAGATGAGTAGAAACTACTACTTGAAATTTATCTCCCCATAGTTCTTCAGCAAGTTTAATTCCAATTTCATGTGCTTGTTCTGGTGTTACTTCTCCTTTTACAAAAGATTGCACTCCGTGAAAACATTGTATTCCAGTTGTTTTAAAAAATTGTTTTTTACTATTTCTCATTTCTTGCAGAGCAGTATCAGGCATACAATTTATACCTGATACATATAATTTTTCTTCTGTCTTTTCTCCATTAACTGCATAATTTATTGTAAAATCTAATCTATCTTTTACTTTCCATATTTTTGTTACTGCCACTTTATGCATCCACCTTCTTTTGAGATACAATATAAACTTCTTGCAAACTTAAAACTAAGTCTTCTATTTTATGTGCTAGTGGTATATATTTATCATTATTAACATACCCATAACGATTACATGCTCTTGCAATTTGATTTAAGTTTGTTGCCATACCTCTTAACTGAGAGAGTACTTCATAAAATTTTTCGTCTGGTTTTTCTTTTAGCTGATAATCTAAAATTATTTTTCTAAAAAATTCTGATTTGTTCAATCCAGATTTTTTAACTTTTTCATTAAGAGTTTTGTTTTCTTCTTCATTCAAAAATATATTAATTTTTATATTTCTATTTCTCATAAATTTTCATCTCGCTTTCTATTTTTTCTTATTAGGGTTTGGGACTTATCCCATTCTTGTTGGTATTTGTGGCGTGAGTACAAATACGTTGCTTGCATATTCAAGAAATCTATAAAGTACTCACTTCAAAATACCAAGCTTTTTAAAGAAAAAGTATGCTTCTTTACCACCTAAAAAGAAAATTTCTTGTTCTTCTATTGACTGCATATCATAATAAATTTGTACCAATCTTGAAAGTGAAAAGCATTCTTCATTTGATAAATTTCTGCCTTTAATATCTCCTTCTAGTACCCAAGTTAAGTTCTCATTTTGTTCTAATATTTTGTTATATTCGTTTTTTAACTCTGCATATTTTTCATTATTATCTTTTAAATATTTTCTACTATTTTCTAAATATTCTTCAAACATATCTTCATATTCTTTATAAAAACTTTCTATTTTTTCCATAACTTTAACCTCCATTTTAAACATAGATTAGTTCACTAAATATAATTTCTTCTACACGATTTTTAATATTATTCATTCTGCAAACCCATTCTAATTGATTAGTTGCTTTTAATTCTTCAGTTATATTTTCTTGTTCTGTAAATTGTTTCATTAATAAATTAAATCTTTCATT
>CARBKU010000266.1 GCA_948946035.1 uncultured Clostridia bacterium | reverse complement strand
ATTTTGCGTAATCAGATACTCTTGTTTCTCTAATGATATTAATTTTTATTTGTCCTGGGTAATCCATCTCGCTTTCTACTTTTTTAGCAACATCTCTTGCTAAAATAGTCATTTTATCATCAGATATTTTTTCTGGTTTTACTATAATTCTTACCTCACGACCTGCCTGAATAGCAAATGATTTTTCAACGCCTTCAAATGAATCTGCAATTTCTTCAAGATTTTGAAGTCTTTTTATGTATGCTTCTAGTGTTTCCCTTCTAGCTCCTGGTCTTGAAGCAGATATCGCGTCTGCTGCTTGTATTAAAACAGCTTCTAATGTTTGTGGTTCTACATCTCCATGATGAGCTTCTACTGCATTTATAACTAATGGATTTTCCTTATATTTTTTAAGAATTTCTACTCCTATTTCTACATGTGTTCCTTCCATATCATGGTCTAATGCTTTTCCAATATCATGTAATAATCCTGCTCTTCTTGCAAGTTTAGGATCAAGTCCTAATTCTTCTGCCATTATTCTAGCTAAATTGGAAACTTCAATTGAATGGTTTAATACATTTTGTCCATAACTTGTCCTGTATTTTAGTTTTCCTATTAGTCTTACTAAATCAGGATGAAGACCAATTACTCCACTTTCAAGTACTGCTCTTTCTCCTTCTTCTTTAATGGTTGTGTCTACTTCTTCTTTTGCTTTTTCAACCATTTCTTCAATTTTAGAAGGATGTATTCTTCCATCATCTATTAATTTTTCTAATGCTATTTTGGCTACTTCTCTTCTTAATGGGTCAAATCCTGAAAGTACTACAGCTTCTGGTGTATCATCAATAATTAAGTCAATTCCTGTTAGTGTTTCTAATGCTTTTATATTTCTTCCCTCTCTACCTATAATTCTTCCTTTCATTTCGTCATTTGGAAGTGCTACTATTGAAACTGTTGTTTCTTGAGAATGGTCAGCTGCACATTTTTGTACTGCATATGCTAATAGCTCTTTTGCATTTTTCACTACACTCTCTTTGGCTTTTTGCTCTTTTTCTCTTATTATTGCTGCTTTTTCAGCTGTTATTTCTTTGTCAAGCTCTGTTAATAACCTTTCTTTTGCCTCTTCTTTGGTTAGTGTTGCAATTTTTTGAAGTTCTACCATTTCCTGTTCTTTTAATTCTTCTACCTCTTGTTTTTGTTTTTCAATTTGTTGTAATTCTTTTTGAATTTCTTGTTCTTTTCTTTCAAAATTTTCTGAACGTCTTTCTAGGTTTTCCTCTTTTTGTATTAATCTTGTTTCTTGTTTTTGTACTTCGCCTCTTCTTTCTTTAATCTCTTGATCTAATTCTTTCCTATTGTTCATTATTTCTTCTTTGGCTTTAAAAATCTCTTCTTTTTTTAGATTTTCTGCTTCTATTTTTGCTAAATCAATTAATCTTTTTGCTTCGTTTTCTGCTCCTTGAATTTTAGATTCTGCAATTTTCTTTCTGTATGCCATTCCTACTGGCATTCCAATTGCAAATGAGATTAAGACAGCGGCGATAATGATTAAGATATTCATTATCATACACCTCTTTCTTATTTAATTTTCAATGTTCGAATAAAATATATATATGTATTTGTTTCATATATTTTTTCCTACCTAATATATATTTTAACTTTATTATTGTAAACTGTCAAGTCATTTAAAACTTTAAGTTATAAAAATGTTACTAGATAATACTTTTACTAATATTATTCTATTAAAATTCTGATATAAAGTATTTTCAAAATATTAAACTCAAAAAAGCATTATCTAGTAACATAAAAATTGCTAGTTACTGCTCATCCCTAGTCATATTTGCATAATTTTTTTGAAGTTTTGATTGAAAGTAATTGAGTTAGAAATATTTAATAATTTTTATGGAAAGAGTTCAAGCTTGCCTTGGAAGGGTGCCATAAAAATTATTTAGTATTTCTTCGAAAATTAGCTTGAACGATAAACTTCCAAAAAATTATGCAAATATGACTAGGGATAAGTATTAACATTGTAATATTTAAACCGAAAATTTGGGCAATTCTATTGAATTACCCATGAATACTTATCAACAAGCCAATTACCATCAACTTTTTTTATAACTAAATCATTTTTCAAAGTATACGATTCTGCATTATTCAATTGACTTCTATCAATATCTACAATAGGTTCCTTTGACATTTTTCGTACACTAGTAGCAGTAATTGTATCTTTTTCTGCCTTAATATTTTCAAAACTCAAATTTAATAAATACTCACCAGTACTCTCATCACCAGCTGTCATAAATGCTTTTCTATTTTTAATATTAATAAATCCATTATTTTCCTTTTCAAATATTTTTTGTCCATTTTCAGTAAAAATTTTATACATAACTTCCTCATAATTTCTAATTTCTGATTCAGTCTTATTATTTAATTCATCATAGCAAAATTCTGTATAAACTGTAGTTACTCTATTATATAAACTTTTAACTAATTCTTCTAAATAATCAGTGTTTGTAGATTCTTTTGTTTCTGTTTCTTGTGAATTTTTTATTTCGTCATCTTTGTCTTGAATTTGATTTTCTAAATTATTAATTTTATTTTTGTAATCTTCTA